>DAOPUP010000169.1:0-2433 GCA_035350655.1 Acidovorax sp.
GGGGGGCGCCAGATGGGGTGGGGATCACGCGGAAACTCCGGGGGGTTGCGTCAGGAGGGGGGATGCTAGCAGCCACATCGCCCCCATCGCCCGTATTGCCCGCGCCGGCCCCCGCTGCTGCACGTTCAGGCGGACGCGGCAGGCTGTGCTTGCGCAGGCAGGCGCACCAGCAGCACCGGCACGGGGGCGGTGCGCGCAATCTGCTCGGCATCGCTGCCAAGGAACATGCGCGCCAGGCCCCGCCGTCCCTGGGTGCCCAGCACGATCAGGCCGGCGCCCCATTGCCGGGCTTCGTCGATCACCAGCGGTGCCACCTGGGCGTCCAGGTTTTCCAGCAGGCGGGTTTCGGCCTGGATGCCTTGCGCGGTAAGCTGATCGCAGGCCGTGCGCAACATGGTCTCGGCGCACTTCATGGCGGCGGGAAGGAAGTCGCTCCGATAGACCTCGGGGCGCACAAAGCCGACCGCATGTGTCAGCGGGTCGATGATGTGCAGCAGGCGCACCTGCGCTCCCAGTTTCAGTGCCAGGCCGGCGGCTTCTTTCAGGGCTTGTTCAGAGGTCGGGCTGCCGTCGAAGGGAACCAGGATTTTTTCGTACATGGGAAGCTTTTGGCAAAAGTGAAAGGGTGAACTCAGTGCCCCGCCAAGCCGACCAGCGCAAGCGTGCGCCAGGCGGCGATCCACTCTTCGTTGGTGGGCTCCACCGCCACCTGCACGCGGCTGGCGGCGGGCGAGATGCGGGGGGCGTTCTGCGCGTTGGCGTCGGCATCCAGCGCCACGCCCAGGAAGGCCAGTTCGCGGCAGATGCGTTCGCGGATGGCGGCATTGTGCTCGCCAATGCCGGCGGTGAAGACCAGCATGTTCAGCCCTCCCAGCACGGCGGTCATGGCGCCGATCTCGCGCACGATGCGCCGCACATACAGGGCCAGCGCGGCCTGCACACGCTCGTTGCCGGCTTCCTGCTGCAGCAGCACGCGCGGGTCGGACGACACGCCCGACAGGCCCAGCAGCCCCGACTCGTGATACAGCACATGGCCCACCTGTGCGAGCGTGAGCTTTTCGATCTCCATCAGGTACAGAACGGCGCCGGGGTCGAGCGCGCCGCAGCGCGTGCCCATCATCAGCCCGTCGAGCGCCGAAAATCCCATGGTGGTGGCCACGCTGCGCAGGCCCTGCATGGCGCACAGGCTGGCACCGCTGCCCAGGTGGGCCACGATGGTGCGGCCGCGCGCGGCATCGCCATGGCGCTCGGCCAGCGCGACCGACATGAATTCGTACGACAGGCCGTGAAAGCCATAGCGGCGCAGGCCGCGCTCCCAGGCGTCGTAGGGCAGGGGCAGCATTTTCTCGACATCGGGCAGCGTGTGGTGGAAGGCCGTGTCAAAGCAGGCCACCTGGGGTAGGCTGGGCGCCGCGGCCAGCAGCGTCTCGATGGCTTCGAGCGCGAACGGCTGGTGCAGCGGCGCCAGCGGGATGTAGGTCTTGAGGTCGGCCAGCACGGCGGCGTCCACGCGCACCGGGTCGAAGTATTTGGCGCCGCCGTGCACCACGCGGTGCGCCACGGCGGCGATGCGGTGGCTGCCCAGGCGCGCCACACGGGCCAGAACACGCGCGCGGATGTGCTCTAGCGCGGCATGGTAGGGCTGGGCGCTGTCCAGCACCACCGGGCCGGGCACCATGCCGGTTTCGCCAAAGGTGGGGGCGGGGCCGGTGATGCCCTCGACCTTGCCGTTCCACAGAGGCTGGCGCGGCAGCGGCTGCACGCTGGCGTCAAACAGCGCGAACTTGATGCTCGACGAGCCGCAGTTGAGCACGAGGACCAGGTCGCTCATGGCGGCAACACCTTGTAGCGGTGCGCCAGCAGCACGGCCACGGCGCACGAGGCGATGCGGGTCTCGCGCGAATCGGCGCGGCTGGTGAGCACGATGGGCACGCGCGCGCCCAGCACAATGCCGGCGCTGGCCGCGCTGCCCATGAATTCGAGCTGCTTGGCCAGCATGTTGCCGCTTTCCAGGTCGGGCACCACCAGAATGTCGGCCCGGCCCGCCACCTCGGAGACGATGCCCTTGGTGTGCGCGGCGGCCATTGACACGGCGTTGTCGAAGGCCAGCGGCCCGTCGAGCAGGGCGCCGGTGATCTGGCCGCGGTCGGCCATCTTGCACAGCGCGGCCGCGTCCAGCGTGGCCGGCATGTGCGGGTTGATGGTTTCCACCGCCGCCAGGATGGCCACGCGCGGCTCGGCCACGCCGATGGCATGGGCCAGGTCGATGGCGTTGCGCACGATGTCGGCCTTGTCGTCCAGCGTGGGCGCGATGTTGATGGCGGCGTCGGTGATGATGAAGGGGCGCGGGTAGGCCGGGGTCTGCATCAGGTAGCAGTGGCTGATGCGCCGCTTGGTGCGCAGGCCCGTGCCGCTGGCCACCACGGCGGCCAT
>DAOPUP010000169.1:2533-5697 GCA_035350655.1 Acidovorax sp.
GGCTGATGCGCCGCTTGGTGCGCAGGCCCGTGCCGCTGGCCACCACGGCGGCCATCAGCTCGTCGGTGTGCAGGCTGCCTTTCATGAGCGCCTCCACCCGCCCCTGGGCCACCAGCTCCACCGCGCGCGCGGCGGCTGCATGGCTGTGGGGCACGTCTTCGATGTCGATGCCGGAGATGTCGAGACCGTTCTCTTGCGCGACCGCCATAATGCGCGCGCGCGGGCCAATCAGCACCGGGGTGATGAGCCCGGCCGCGCGCGCATCCAGTGCACCCGAAAGGCTCAGTGCATCGCAGGGGTGCACCACCCCCATGGGGGTTGCGCCCATCGGGCGCACATGGTCCAGCAGGCGGTGCAGGCCGTCGCCGTTGACGGTCAGGCGCACCTCGGGCAGCGTGGTGCGGGCGCGCTCGATGCGCTCGGTGGGGGCAATCACATCGGCCTCGCCGCTGATCACGGCCACGCCGTCCTGGTTGGTGCAGCTGCAGGCGAGCTTGAGGCGTTTTTTGGCCTCGTCGCGTGCGGTCACGGTCACGCTGACGCGCAGGGTGTCGCCCACGCGCACGGGTGCGAGGAATTTCAGCGTCTGCCCCAGATAGATGGTGCCGGGGCCGGGCAGGCGCGTGCCCAGCACCGCCGAGATCAGCGCGCCGCCGAGCATGCCGTGGGCAATGACGCCCTGAAAGCGCGTGGAGGCCGCGTATTCCGCGTCCAGGTGCTGCGGGTTCACGTCGCCCGAGAGCACGGCAAACAGCTGGATGTCTTCGGTGCTGAGCGTGCGCTCGAACGAGGCGGTGTCGCCCACCGCGATCTCGTCGAACGTGCGGTTGCGCACCGTGCCCAGGTCGTTGCAGGCAGCGATCGCGGGGGGAAGAGCGGGCAGGGTTTCTGGCATGGGACTCCGGAAGATCTTGTCAATGGTCAGGCCATCTGGCTGATGGTCTTGCGAAAACGGGCCAGCGAGATGGTGAACAGCACCCCGCCAATGGCCAGTATGGCCAGCAATTGTGGCCAGACCACGTCCAGGCCGGCGCCGCGGTACAGGATGGCCTGCCCGGCCGCCACGAAATGCGTGGTCGGCGCAGCCAGCATCACCTGCTGCACGAATTCCGGCATGCTCTCGCGCGGGGTGACGCCGCCCGACAGCATTTGCAGCGGCAACAGGGTCAGCACCAGCAGCATGCCGAACTGCGGCATGGATCGGGCCACGGTGGCCAGGAAGATGCCCATGGAGGTGGTGGCAAACAGGTGCAGCGCCGACAGCGCCATGAACAGCAGCACCGAGCCTTGAACCGGCACCTGGAGGACGCCCTGCACCACAAACACCAGCGCCACCAGTGCCGCCAGCAGCACCACCAGCCCCATGGACCAGACCTTGGCCAGCATGATCTCGCCGGGTGTCACGGGCATGACCAGCAAATGCTCGATGGTGCCGTGCTCGCGCTCGCGTATCAGCGCCGCGCCGGTCAGGATGATGGACAGCATGGTGACGTTGTTGATGATCTCCATCAGCGAGCCGAACCAGGCCTGCTCCAGGTTCGGGTTGAAGCGCATGCGCACGTTCAGGTCGGCCGGCAGCCTCGCCTCGCCGCGATGGCGTTGCACGAACTCGCCCACCTCGCCCGCCACGATCTGCTGGATGAAGCCGCTGCCGGTGAACGCCTGGCTCATGCGCGTGGCGTCCACATTGAGCTGCACCGCAGGGGCCAGTCCGGCCAGCACTTCGCGCTGAAAGTCGGGCGGAATGTTGAGCACAAAGGTGTAGTTGCCGTTGTCCATGCCTGCATCCATCTCGGCCAGCGTGATCAGGCGCGGGGTGATGAAGTGCGGCGGATAAAAGCTGCCCACAATGCGCGCCGACAGGGGCGAGCCGTCCTCGTCCACGATGGCGATGGCGGCCTTGTGCAGGCTCTCGGGCATGGCCGTGGCGGCCACGTAGATCGACACCGTGAAGGTGTAGACGATCAGCACCAGCATCATGGGGTCGCGCACCAGGCTCCACAGTTCCTTGATGCCCAGGCGCCAGATATTGGCAATGGATGCGGTGTGCATGTTCAGGACTCCTGCTTGCGCAGCAGCAGTATTGCTGTGCCGACGATCACCGGCGCTGCGATCAGCAAGGGCCAGAACGAGGGCAGCACGCTGCCCAGGTCCAGCGCCTTGCTGAAAACGCCCCGGCTGATGGTCAGGAAATGCGTGGCCGGAAAAATGCGACCCACGAAAGCGCCCACGCCTTCGAGCGAGGACACCGGGTTGATCAGCCCCGCATACTGGATGGACGGGATCAGCGTGCCGATCATGGTGACGAACATCGCCGAAATCTGGCTGCGGGTAAAGGTGGAGGCCAGCAAGCCAATGCCCGTGGACGACACGACGAACACCAGTGCCGCCAGCGCCAGCGTGGCAAAGCTGCCCTTGAGCGGCACATCGAACACCGTGACGGCCATCGCGGTCATGAGCAAAAAATTGAACATGGCCAGCACGATGTAGGGCAGCTGCTTGCCCAGCAGAAATTCGGTGCGCGTGACGGGCGTGACATACAGGTTGATGATGGAGCCCAGCTCTTTTTCGCGCACCACCGACAGCGCCGTGAGCATGGCTGGTATCAGCATCAGCAGCAGCGGAATCACGGCCGGCACCATGGCGGGCAGGCTTTTCACGTCGGGGTTGTAGCGAAAGCGCGTTTCGACCGAACTGGCCGCCGCCAGCCGCACACCCAGCCGGTGCTGCGCCTGGTCTGCCAGCCACATCTGGTGCATGGCGCTGATATAGCCGCGCACGGTTTCCGCGCGCATGGGCATGGCGCCATCCACCCAGGCGGCGATCTGCACCGTTTGGCCGCGCTGCAGGTCGCGCGCAAAGCCGGGCGGAATCTCGATGGCCAGCGCCAGTTCGCCGCTGCGCATGCGTTGGTCCAGCTCGGCGTGGCTGCGAAGCGGAGGCTTTTCAATGAAGTAGCGCGAGCCCGCGAGGTTGAGCGTGTAGTTCTGGCTCAGCAGGGTCTGGTCATGGTCCAGCACGGCATAGCTAAGGTCTTCCACGTCCATGCTGATGCCGTAGCCAATGATGAGCATCAGCAGGGCGGTGCCGAGCAGCGCCAGCGTGGCGCGCACCGGGTCGCGCCGCAGCTCCAGCGTCTCGCGCCACATGTAGCTCAGGGCGCG
>DAOPUP010000170.1:0-5690 GCA_035350655.1 Acidovorax sp.
CGGATGGTGCGGCCGGTGTAGAGCACGTCGTCGAGCACCAGCACATCGGCGCCGTTCACATCAAACGGCAGCGAGGTCTGCGCCCCGGCCGACAGGCCACGCTGGGCAAAGTCATCGCGGTGCATCACTGACGAGAGCACGCCGGCAGGCCCTTCGAGGCCCAGGTCCTTTTGCAGGCGCTCGGCCAACCAGGCGCCACCCGAGGCAATGCCCGCCAGATGTGTGGTGGGGGTGAGCATGCTGCGCACGCCGCGCAGCAGTTCGCGGTACAGCGCTTCGGCATCCAGCACAAGGCTGCCAGAGGCTGAGGGGGATGGATGGCTCATGGAAGATTCCTCAAAAACTGTTCCAGGATGATGCAGGCCGACGCGGCGTCGGCATCCTTGGCACCACCGGCAATGGCTTCGGTGGTGCTGTAGCGCTCGTCTACCTCGAAGACCGAGAGGCCAAAACGGCCACGCAACTGGCGGCCGAATTTGAGCGCGCGCTCGGTGTTCTCGTGGCTGGCACCATCGGGGTGGTAGGGCACGCCGATCACCAGGGCGTCGGGCTGCCATTCCTTGATGCGCTGCGCCACCTGCACAAAACGCGCATCGCCCTCGGCCTTGATGGTGGGCTGCGGCGTGGCGCTGCGCAGCATGCGATTGCCTGTGGCCACGCCCGTACGCTTGAGGCCAAAATCAAAGGCAAGAAAAGTCTGGAAATGCGCAGGAACAGCGGGCTGAACGGGCAAGCCGGTCATGCGTGCCCCACATCGGGCGAGAGCATCCAGGCCTGCAACCCCAGCAGCGCCAGCGCCTTGTCATAGCGCTGGGGCACAGGCGTTTCGAAAATCACCGACAGGTCGGCCGCCACCGTAAGCCAGGCGTTCTCGGCCAACTCCGACTCCAGCTGGCCCTCGCCCCAGGACGAATACCCCAGTGTGACCAGCACCCTGCGGGGACCGGCGCCGGTGGACAGCGCTTCGAGCACATCCTTGGAGGTGGTCATTTCCAGGCCGCCAGGGATGGTCATGGTCGATGCATAGGCGGACTCTTCCGTTTCGGCACGGTCCATGAGCATGGGATCGTGCAGCACAAAGCCGCGCTCGGTCTGCACCGGGCCGCCCTGGAAGACAGGCTCCGAGCGCAGGTCCTCGCGCCGCAAGGACAGATCCACCTTGTCGAAAAGCCCCTTGAGCGTGATGTCGGAAGGCTTGTTGATGATGAGGCCCAGGGCGCCACGTTCACTGTGCTCGCACAGGTACACCACACTGCGCGCGAAAGACTCATCCTCCAGACCGGGCATGGCGATCAGGAAATGATGCGTCAGGTTGATGGGCGCAGAATCGGAAGACATTGGCTAATTTTAACGGTGAACATGGCGCCCTCCCCCGAGCCTTCCTACCCCACCGGACTTGTCTGGTTCCGCCGCGACCTGCGTGCCAGCGATCATGCAGCCCTTTACCGGGCGCTCACCCAGTGCCGGCAAGTGCATTGCGTCTTTGTTTTTGACCCTGAAATTCTCGATACGCTGCCGCGAGCAGACCGGCGCGTGGAGTTCATCCGCGCGTCGCTGGTGGAACTCGATGGCGCGCTGCGCGCACTGGGCCCCCACCCAGGCTGCGGGCTCATCGTGCGCCATGCCCTGGCCAGCGACGCAGTGCCGGCGCTGGCCCAGACGCTCCAGGTGCAGGCCGTGTATGCCAATCACGACGATGAGCCCCAGGCGCTGGCGCGCGACAGCCTGGTACGCACGCGGCTGGCCGCGGCAGGCATTGCCTTTCACACCTTCAAGGACCATGTCCTGCTGGAGCGCAACGAGGTCCTGACACAGACTGGCACGCCCTACAGCGTGTTCACCCCCTACAAGAACGCCTGGCTGCGCAAGATTGATGCATTCCAGCTGCAAAGCTATGCGATCGAGCGCCATGCCCACCGGCTCGCCCCGCGCCCGGCGCAGGAGTGCCTGGCCATTCCTTCGCTGGCGACGCTGGGTTTTGAGCCCACGCAACCCGACCCGCCCCGGCTGCCCACCGGCAGCAGCGGTGCCATGCACCTGCTCGACGACTTTCTGCAGCGCATCGAGCGCTACCACGACACCCGCGATTTCCCCTCGATCAAAGGCCCCAGCTACCTGAGCGTGCACCTGCGGTTCGGGACGATTTCACCGCGCCTGCTGGCGCGATCTGCCCATGCACTGGCACAGACGGGCAACCCCGGTGCCGCCACCTGGTTGAACGAACTGATCTGGCGCGATTTTTATGCCCAGATCCTGTTTCACCATCCCCATGTGGTGGAGCGCAGTTTCAAGCCGGCTTATGACGCCATCCAGTGGGAGACGGGCGCCGAGGCCGAGGCCCTGTTCAGCGCTTGGTGCGCGGGATGCACCGGTTATCCGCTGGTGGATGCGGCGATGGCCCAGCTCAACCAGACCGGCTACATGCACAACCGGCTGCGCATGGTAGTTGCCAGTTTCCTGGTCAAGGACCTGGGACTCGACTGGCGCTGGGGCGAGCGTTATTTCGCGACCCAACTCAATGACTTTGATCTGGCGTCCAACAACGGCGGCTGGCAATGGGCCAGCTCCAGCGGATGTGATGCGCAGCCCTATTTCCGCATCTTCAATCCGGTGAGCCAAAGCGAAAAATTTGATAAAGAAGGTCGCTTCATCCGGCGCTATCTTCCGCAACTGGCGCAATTGCCTGCGGCTGCCCTGCATGCCCCCTGGTGTGCCCGCCCGCTGGAGCTGCAGGAGGCCGGGGTGGTGCTAGGCCAGACCTACCCGCTCCCCGTGGTCGACCACGACCGTGCCCGGCAGCGCACGCTGCAGCGCTATGCAGTGGTCAAAGCCGGGTGAACGAGGCCGCGGCCAGCGCGGTCGTCACAGCTGGCGCGGTGAATTGCGCACATCGTTGTCGCTGATACGCATGCCGTCGACCCCCAGGGGCGCACCGGAGGCCAGGCGCAGACGCAGCGTGACATCAGTGCGGTTGTCGGCATTGGCCACCGTTTCTTCGGCCGAAATGACGCCGCGCTCATACAAGTCGAACAACGACTGGTCAAAGGTGCACATGCCCTGCTCGCCGCTGCGCGCAATGGCCGTCTTGAGCTCGTCCACCTGGCCTTTCTGAATCAGCTCCGACACGTAGGTGGTGAGCAGCATCACCTCCATCGCGGGCACCACCGGACCCTGCACGCTTTTCACCAGCCTCTGCGCGACCACCGCCTGCAGATTCAACGACAGGTCCAGCAACAACTGGCGGTGGGCTGTCTCAGGGAAGAAGTTCAGAATGCGTTGCACCGCCTGGTTGGCATTGTTGGCATGCAAGGTGGAAACACACAGGTGCCCCGACTCGGCGTAGTGCAGCGCGTGCTGCATGGTGAGCCGATCGCGAATTTCGCCGATCATGATCACGTTCGGCGCCTCCCGCATGGCGCGACGCAAGGCCTCGTCGTAGGAGGCGGTATCAAGCCCCACCTCGCGCTGGGTCACCAGTGATTTCTTGTGCGTGTGAAGGTATTCGATGGGGTCTTCCACCGTAAGAATATGCCCCGACGTGTTTTCGTTGCGATAGTCGAGCAGGGACGCCAGGGTCGTGGTTTTGCCCGATCCCGCGGAACCCACGGTGATGACCAGCCCGCCTTTGAGGAACGCCAGTTGCTTGAGCACTGGCGGCAAGCCCAGCTCGTCCAGGGTGGGTATCCTGGCCGTGACATGGCGCACAACCACCCCCACGTTGCCGCGCTGCATATGCACGTTGATCCGAAAGCGCGCCTGATCCGGTGTCTGGAACGAAAAATCACACTCCATCGATGTCTCGAACTCATTGATCTACGTCTTGCGCATGATCGAATAGACCATCGATCGGATGTCTTGCGGCGTGACCGAACTTTTGCCAATCGGCATGAACGCACCCTGGCGCTTGAGCGTGGGCGGCGCACCCGCCAGGAGAAAAAGGTCTGACGCATTCTCGCGCACCATCAGCGCGAGACAAGACAGAAGACGGCCATCACCCGCAGATATCACTGAATTCATGGAACCTCCCGGATTTGCAGCCCCCCCGACATTGGCCGTCGGGGCTGCTGAGGGACTGGCCCTTGCACGCCCGTCCTGTCAAATTATGCCTCTGCAGTGGCCTCCAACCGTGCGTAGTGCCGGATGAGACTGAGCAGTTCTTCATCCGAATAGGGCTTGCCAAGGTAGTGGTTGACGCCCAGCTCCTTCGCATGCTCGCGGTGCTTTTCGGCGATGCGGGAGGTGATCATGATGATCGGCAGTTCCCGCAAGGCCGCTTCTGCGCGAATGTTGCGTGCCAGATCAAATCCATCCATGCGCGGCATTTCAATGTCGGACAACACCACCGTCGGCCGCTCTTCCTGCAAGCGTTCCAGCGCCTGCAGGCCATCGGCAGCAAGTGCCACCCGGTAGCCTTCGCGCTGCAGCAGCCGCTGCGTGACGCGGCGCACGGTGATGGAATCGTCCACCACCAGCACCAGCGGCACCTGGCTCGGACCGGCCAACACGGCGGCGGACTGACCGGTGCCAGCGCCTTCGTCTTGCAGCACCGCGGGCAAGGCCGCGCTGGCTGCACGGACCTGATCGCCATACACCGTGGACAACGCCACCGGGTTGTAGATCAGCACCACGGCCCCCGAGGCCAGCACGGACATCCCGGCCAGACCCGGCAGGCGTGACAGCTGAGGCCCCAGGTTCTTCACCACGACTTCCTGGTTGCCCAGGACTTCGTCCACATGCAGGGCGATGCGCTGCGATGCGCTGCGGAAAATCACCACCGGCCGCGTCTTGCCCGCAGTTTCGTTGCTGCGTGCCGAGGCTTGCAGCAAGGCACCCGCCCAGTAGAAAGGCAACGGCTCGTTGCCGTCATCAAAAAATCCCGCGCGGTACGCTGCCTCGAGGTCCTCTGCCGGAGTGCGGCGCACCACTTCGACTACGTTGGCCGGCACTCCGAACGCCAGATCACCGGCACGCAGCATAACGACCTGCGTCACGGCAGTGGTCAGCGGCAGCACCAGGCGAAAGGCGGAGCCCTTGCCCGCCTGTGTCGAGGTTTCGATACGGCCGCCCAGGGCGTTCACTTCTGAGCGCACCACATCCATGCCAATGCCCCGACCGGAGAGGCCCGTCACCTCGGATGCGGTGGACAAGCCCGGCAGAAATATCAGGTTGGCGGCCTCGGCATCGCTGATGTCTGTGCCCGCCTGTACGACGCCCTGGGCCAGGGCTTTTTCCCGGATACGGGGCAGATCCAGGCCGGCGCCGTCGTCCCGGAACTCTACCGACACGTCGTTGCCTTCTGAACGCAGATTCACGCTGATAGTGCCCGTAGCGGGCTTGCCCGCAGCCACGCGAACCTCCGGATCCTCGATGCCGTGCCCCACGCAGTTGCGCAGCAGATGCTCGAAGGCAGGAGTCATGCGGTCCAGCACGCCACGGTCCATTTCAATGGAACCGCCCGTGATGTCCAGCTTGATCTGCTTGCCGGCTTCCTTGGACGACTGCCGCACCACCGCGTACAGACGCTCGGCAATGCCCTCGAACATCACCATGCGGGTGCGCAGCAGATCGCGCTGCAGTTCACGCGCCTGGCGGCCCTGGGCAACCAGGTCGTCTTCCGCTCCTTCCATGGCGCGTTGCAGGTTGCGCTGCACGGTGGCCACGTCGTTCACAGACTCGGCCATCATGCGCGT
>DAOPUP010000171.1:0-5684 GCA_035350655.1 Acidovorax sp.
CCTCGATGCGCGTGGCCATCTCCTGCGCCGGGTATTTGTGCGCCACGGCCCAGCGTGGCTCACGCGTCTTGAAGCCCAGGTCGCGCTGCAGATCAAGCCGGTTGACTTTGTAGACCACGCCGTCGATGTCGTAGGGCAGTGCATCGCGGCTGGCGCCGACCTGCTGGTGAAACGCTACCAATTCAGCAGCGCCCAGTGCAATGCTTACCTGGTCTGCGACCGGAAAACCCCAAGATTTCAGGGTGTGCAGCATCTCGTAATGCGTGCGGAACACCGGGCCGCCTTCGGCGGGCGGGGTGACGGCGCCCAGGCCGTAGGCAAAAAAGCTCAGCGGGCGCTGGGCGGTGATGCCGGAGTCGAGCTGGCGCACGGCACCGGCAGCGGCATTGCGCGGGTTCACAAAGGTCTTGCCGCCCTGCCCGCGCTGGCGTTCGTTGAGCGCGTCGAAATCGGCGCGGCGCATGTAGACCTCGCCGCGCACTTCCAGCAAGGGGGGGACCGCTTCGGGCAGCACCAAGGGAATCTGCCGGATGGTGCGGACGTTGTGCGTCACGTCCTCGCCCACCTCGCCGTCACCGCGTGTGGCGGCCTGCACCAGGCGGCCGTTTTCGTAGCGCAGGCTCATGGCCAGGCCATCGAACTTGGGCTCGGCCACATATTCGATGGGCGGGTCCGAATCGGCCAGACCCAGCTCACGCCGCACCCGGGCATCGAACGCCTGGGCGCCCGTGGCCTCGGTGTCGGTTTCGGTGTAGATACTGAGCATGGGCACCGCGTGGCGCACGGGGGCCAGGCCCTCCATCACCGCGCCTATCACGCGCTGCGTGGGCGATTCAGGGGTGATGAGCTCGGGGTGCTCGGCCTCCAGCGCCTGCAGCTCGCGGTACAGGCGGTCGTATTCGGCATCGGGCACCGTGGGCGCGTCCAGCACGTAGTACTGGTGCGCCCAGTGGTTGAGCTGGTCGCGCAGTGCTTTTATTTTGATAGCTAACTGTGCTGAATCTGCTTGCACTGGAGCCGAAAAAAGGTCCAGACTTTCGGTCATGATCACCCCGAAAACTAGCTGAAAAGGCGCCGCGCCAGCACCGAGCCGGCCGACAGGTCGCGGCCGTCGAGCTGGTCATACAGCAGTTCCAGGTCGGCAGCAATCGGGTCCATGGCCATGGCCGGCAGGGGCTGGCCGTTCTGGTCGCACAGTACGCCGTCCATGGCAGCGCACAGCGCTGCGGCCACCTCGCGCAAGCGCGCAAAGGGCTGCTCGCTGCGGTGCACCTGGGCGACATCCAGGCTCAGCGTGATATCGCGGATGGCAGACTGTTCGGGGTCTTCAGACAAGGCGGCCTGCGTGTCGTAGCTGAGCGTCAGCACCGGCGGCAGACCCTGGGCGCTGGCGGGCAGCACCAGGCGGCCGGGCATGGCGCCCACCACAAAACCCAGGCGGGCGGCGTTCTGCTGCACATAGCCGGGGCTCCAGGCGGCCTGGCAGGCACGCAGCATGAAGGCCAGCTGCGCATCGTGGTCGCTGGCAAACTGGTCGAGTTCGCGGGCACGGGCCACCTCCTGCAGCATGTCGGGAAAGTCGGGCGCCGCGTTGATGGCGTCGGCAAAGGCCTGGGCCTTCACCACAAACTCGGAGAACTCGATTTCGTTGAGGGCGCCCGTGCGGTTGGCCAGCTGCACGCCGGCCTGAAAGCTTTGGTAGCGCTGGCCAGGCGCGGGGGTTTCCCAATGCTGCGTCACCTCATTGAGGCCTTCGATGGCAAAGGGCTTGCTGCCCGCACGGCGTGTGGGCGGCAAAGCCGCCAGCGCCGCATCGCCCGACACCGACTGCTCGGGCTGCAGCGTGGCGATGATGTCGATCAGCGGGTCCAGCCCCAGGCGGCGCTCGTGCAGCAGGGGCGGCACCGGCAGTTGCAGGGCATCGTCGGCATCCACCGCATGGCTGGAGGGCTCGGGGCCGCGGTCGAGACCATGGAACGCTGCGCCATCCACCGGCGCAGCGGCATCGACATCGAAGGCAGGCTCCTGGCGCAGCGCCGGCTCGGAAACACGCTCGGACTCTTGCGGCACGGCGCGCTTGGGGGCGTTGCGCCGCGAAGTCCAGGCGTTGTAGGCCACGATGAGGGCCAGCACCACGCCACCGATGATGGCCAGGCTCAATTGCAATGTGCTCATAGGAAATGGTTCTCAGCTATCTGTTGAAACGCCCGCAGACAGCCCACAGGACTGGCACGCCCTCGGCCAGAGACGCCGCGCAAGGGCCGCCCCGCCGCACTGGCGTCGTCCCCCTCCCGCGCAGCGAGAGAGGGGGAAGGCGCGAAGCGACTCAGGGGGTGTTTCATATCTCTGCCATCGACAGGGCAGATTCCATGTCCACCGCCACGATGCGCGAGACACCCTGCTCCTGCATGGTCACGCCAATCAGCTGCTCGGCCATTTCCATGGCGATCTTGTTGTGGCTAATGAACAAGAACTGGGTTTCGCGGCTCATGCTGGAGACCAGCTTGGCATAGCGCTCGGTGTTGGCGTCGTCCAGCGGCGCGTCCACCTCGTCGAGCAGGCAGAACGGCGCGGGGTTGAGCTGGAAGATGGCGAACACCAGTGCAATGGCCGTGAGGGCCTTCTCGCCGCCCGACAGCAGGTGGATGGTCTGGTTCTTCTTGCCCGGCGGCTGCGCCATCACCTGCACGCCCGAGTCGAGGATTTCGTCGCCGGTGATGATGAGTTTGGCCTGGCCACCACCGAACAGCTCGGGGAACATGCGCCCGAAATGGCCGTTGACGGTGTCAAACGTGCCCGAGAGCAGCTGGCGCGTTTCGCCGTCGATCTTGCGGATCGCATCTTCCAGCGTGTTCATGGCCTCGGTGAGGTCGGCCGTCTGCGCGTCGAGGAAGATCTTGCGCTCGCTGGCGAGCTTGAGCTCATCGAGCGCCGCCAGGTTCACGGCGCCCAGGGCCACGATCTCGCGGTGCAGGCGGTCGATTTCGCTTTGCAGTCCGGCCGCGCGCACGTTGCCATCGGCAATCGACTGGGCCACGGCCGTGAGGTCGGCCTGGGCATCGGCCAGTAGCGTGGTGTACTGCTCCAGGCCCAGGCGCGCTGCCTGTTCCTTGAGCTGGAATTCGGTGATGCGGGCACGCAGCGGGTCGAGCGCGCGTTCGAGCTGCATGCGCCGCTCGTCGCTGGCGCGCAGCTTGGCCGTGAGCTCGTCGTAGGCGCTGCGCTGGGCACCCAGGGCCTTTTCGCGCTCCATCTTCGCCTCGAGCGCCTGCTGCAGGCCACCCTGCGCGGCGGCGTCGGACAGGCGGGCCAGTTCGTCGCGGGCGCGCTGCTGCTCGTCGGCGAGTGCGCTGGCCTGCTGCGTGGCGGTTTCGATGGAGCGCGACAGCTCGGCGCGGCGCGCCTCCAGGCTGCGCTGCGAAAAGGTGGCCTCTTGGGCCTGGCGCTCGAGCGTGCGCTGCTGTTCGCGGCAGGCCGTGAGCTTGCGTTCGGCCTCGATCACGCGGTCGCCCAGTTGCGCTTCGCGCTCCTGGCTGTCGGCCAGTTGCATGTCGAGCTCTTCAAAGCGCGCTTCGGCGGCCACGCGGCGTTCCTGCAGGTCGGCCAGTTGCGCCTCCACCTCGGCCAGGTCGCCGTCGATCTGCGCGCTGCGGGCGCGGGTCTGCTCGGCCAGCTGCGTGAGGCGCAGGGTTTCGACCTGCAGCTCGTGCGCGCGGCTTTGCGTTTCGCTCGATTCACGGCGCGCGGCCACCAGGCGCTGCGAGGCATCGGCATAGGCGGATTCGGCACGGACCAGGGCGCTGCGCGATTCTTCGGCGATGAGCGCCTGGGCACGCAGCTCTTTTTCCAGGTGCTCGATCTCCTGCGCGCGGGCCAGCAGGCCCGATTGTTCGGAGTCTTGCGCATAAAAGCTGACGCTGTGGGCGCTGACGGCATGGCCCGTGGGCACGAACACCAGTTCGCCAGGCTGCAGCTGGCTGCGGCGGGCCAGGGCTTCGTCCAGCGTGGCGGCGGTGGTGCAGCCCTGCAGCCAGTCGGTGAGCACGGCGCGCAGGCCGGCGTCCTGCAGGCGCAGCAGGTCGGACAGGCGGTTGTGCTGCGACGGCGTTTCAGGGGAAGCGGCAGCGGGTGTGCTGTAGAAGGCCAGGCGGGCGGGCGGTGCATCGTTGCCGCCCGAGCCCAGAAAGCCGCGCACCATATCGAGGCGCCCGACTTCGAGCGCGGAGAGGCGCTCGCGCAGCGCGGCTTCCAGCGCGTTTTCCCAACCGGGTTCGATGTGGATGCGGCTCCACAGGCCCTGCAGGCTATCGAGCCCATGCTTGGCCAGCCAGGGGCGCAGCTTGCCGTCGGTCTTGACCTTTTCCTGCAGCGCCTTGAGCGCTTCCATGCGTGCTGACAGCTCGGCCTGGCGCGCGCTCTCCTGGTTCACGGCCTGCTGGTGGCTGCGGCGGTCGTCGTCGAGCTGGGGTACGGACTCCTGCAGCTCGTGCAGGCGGGCTTCGGTGGTTTCGGCGATTTCTTGCGCTTCTTCGAGCTGCTCGCGCAGGTTCGTCAGGCGGGCTTCGTCGGGCGCGGCCAGGGCATTGCGGTCGGTGCACAGGCGCTCGAAGCGGCTGTCGAGCTGGCGGCTTTGTTCGTCGATGCTGCGCTGCTCGGCCGCCAGCACGCCGATCTGCTGCTGCACCTGCACCACGCTGGCGCGCTGCTCGGCCGTGCGGCTTTGGGCCTGGCGCAGGGCTTCTTCCAGATCGGGAAGCTGCAGGGCCTGCTCTTCGACCTGGGCAGCCAGCAGCTCGGCACGTTCTTCAGCGTCGACGCCGGCACCGGCCAGGTTTTCGAGTTCGATATCGGCCTCTTCCTTGCGCGTCTGCCACTGGGTGACCTGCTCGGCCAAGGTGATCAGGCGCTGCTCCACACGCTGGCGGCCTTCCACCACGTAGCGGATCTCGGCCTCGAGCTTGCCGACCTCGGCCGTGGCTTCATAGAGCTTGCCCTGCGCCTGGTTGACCTGGTCGCCTGCGGCGTAGTGGGCCTGGCGGATGGTTTCGAGGTCGGACTCCACCGCGCGCAGGTCGGCCATGCGTGATTCGAGGTCGTTCACGGCCTGCAGGCCTTCCAGGCGCACCTTGGTCTGCTGCTCTTCGGCCTCGGCGCGCTTCAAAAACCACAGCTGGTGCTGCTTGAGGGTGGCGTCGGCCTGCAGCGTGTTGTATCTGGCGGCGACCTCGGCCTGCTTTTCGAGCTTTTCGAGGTTGGCGTTGAGCTCGCGCAGGATGTCCTCGACCCGCGTGAGGTTCTCGCGCGTGTCCGAGAGGCGGTTTTCGGTCTCGCGGCGGCGCTCCTTGTACTTGGAAACACCCGCGGCCTCTTCGAGGAACAGGCGCAGCTCTTCAGGGCGCGACTCAATGATGCGGCTGATGGTGCCCTGGCCGATGATGGCGTAGGCGCGCGGCCCCAGGCCTGTGCCCAGGAACACGTCCTGCACGTCGCGGCGGCGCACCGGCTGGTTGTTGAGGTAATAGCTGCTGGTGCCGTCGCGCGTGAGCACGCGGCGCACGGCCACCTCGCCATACTGGCCCCACTGGCCGCCGGCGCGGTGGTCGGAGTTGTCGAACACCAGTTCCACGCTGGCGCGGCTGGCCTGCTTGCGGGTGGTGGTGCCGCTGAAGATCACGTCCTGCATG
>DAOPUP010000172.1:0-5657 GCA_035350655.1 Acidovorax sp.
GCCGCCTTGGCAGCCGCCACCGAACGCTCTTTTTCGATCAGGTCGGCAGGCACGTCGGCGCTGGTCAGGGCCACGGGCTTCATGGCTGCAATGTGCATGGCCACGTCCTTGGCAGCGACTTCGTCGCCTTCGAACTCGACGACCACGCCAATGCGCGAGCCGTGCAGGTAGGAAGCCAGCTTGCTGCTGCCACCAAAATACTTGAAGCGACGGAACGACATGTTCTCGCCGATCTTGCCGATCAGGCCCTTGCGCACGTCTTCCAGCGTGGGACCAAAGCTGTCTTGCTCGTAAGGCAGCGCGCCCAGGGCAGCCACATCAGCGGGGTTGTGCTTGGCAACCAGCTCGGCCGCAGCCTTGGCCAGGGCCATGAAGCTGTCGTTCTTGCTCACGAAGTCGGTTTCGCTGTTGACCTCCACCAGGGCGCCCTTGCTGCCGTCGATGAAGCTCGCCACCACGCCTTCGGCGGTGATGCGCGATGCAGCCTTGCCGGCCTTGGTGCCGAGCTTGACGCGCAGCAGCTCTTCCGCCTTGGCCATGTCGCCGTCGGCTTCGGTCAATGCCTTCTTGCATTCCATCATGGGAGCGTCGGTCTTGCCGCGCAGTTCAGCCACCATGCTTGCGGTAATTGCAGCCATCTTTATTCCTTCAGTATGCAGTTGAGTCAGTTCAGATTCGGGCTAAAAAAAAGGGGGCTCACCAGGGGCCCCGCTTTTATCCGCGATACATCGCGCAGCCGGGTCTTCAGGCGGCGGAGTCTTGCACTTCCACAAATTCGTCGCCGCCTTCAGCAGCAACCGCCTTGACCACTTCGTTCACGGCGTTTGCACGGCCTTCGATGATGGCATCGGCGATGCCACGGGCATACAGCGTCACAGCCTTGGCCGAGTCGTCGTTGCCTGGGATCACATAGTCAATGCCTTCGGGCGAGTGGTTGGTATCGACCACGCCGATCAGCGGGATGCCCAGCTTCTTGGCTTCGGCCACAGCGATCTTGTGGAAGCCCACGTCGATGATGAAGATGGCGTCAGGCAGTGCAGCCATGTCCTGAATGCCGCCGATGTCCTTTTCGAGCTTAGCGATTTCGCGGCTGAACGTCAGCTGCTCTTTCTTGCTCAGGCTGTCAAGGCCGGTTTCCAGCTGGGCCTTCATGTCCTTCAGACGCTTGATCGAGGTCTTGACGGTCTTGAAGTTGGTCAGCATGCCACCCAGCCAACGCTGGTCGACGAAAGGCACGCCAGCGCGTTGCGCTTCAGTAGACAGGATCTCACGGGCCTGGCGCTTCGTGCCAACCATCAGAATGGTGCCGCGGTTGGCCGCCAGTTGCTTGGCGAACTTTTGTGCTTCCTGGAACAGTGGCAGCGACTTTTCCAGGTTGATGATGTGAATCTTGTTGCGATGACCGAAGATGTAGGGGGCCATCTTGGGGTTCCAGAAGCGGGTCTGGTGACCGAAGTGGACACCGGCTTCCAGCATTTCGCGCATGGTAACGGACATAAAAATACTCCAAAGGTTGGGTCTAAAATCCAGCCCCAATATTTGCGCCGCCGTGCATTGACAGGTAGGCACAACACCTTGACAGGGCTGGTTTGCGATTGGTTTTGCCGCAGCCGTCGCGCGCACACCACTAAAGGCATTGCACGCGCTGCTCCTCTCAGCAAAACCCAAGGATTCTAGCACAGCCATGCTTTTCGACCTTACCGCCACCCGCCAGCGCCTGCAGGGCGGCCGCAGCACCGCCCTGACAGAACTGGAGCAGTGCCTGGAGGCGGCGCAGTCTGCCGCCTGCAACCATGCCTTTGTGCACCTTTCCTCCGAGGCTGCGCGCACCACGGTGATGCAAGGCGATTGCACCCAGGGGCCTCTGGCCGGTCTGGCGGTGTCGGTCAAGGACCTTTTTGACATCGCCGGCCAGCCCACCGCGGCCGGCTCCACCGCGCTGGCCGATGCCGCGCCGGCGCAGCAGGACTGCCCTGCCGTTGCCCGCCTGCGCGCTGCAGGGGGCACGGTCATAGGCCGCACCAACATGGTGGAGTTCGCGTTCTCGGGTGTGGGGGTGAACCCGCACTTCGGGACACCGGCCGCATGGGATGCGCGCTTTGGCGCGCTGCCGGGTGCGCCGCGCATTCCCGGCGGCTCTTCGTCGGGGGCGGCCGTTTCCGTGGCTACGGGCGCCGCGTTTGTGGGGCTGGGCTCGGACACGGGCGGCTCCATCCGCATTCCAGCGGCGCTCAATGGCATTGTGGGCTTCAAGAACACGGCCCGCCTGGTACCCACCACCGGCGCCATTGCGCTGTCGACCACGCTGGACACGGCCTGTGCCCTGACGCGCAGCGTGCGCGATGCCATCGTGGTGCACGAGGTGCTGGCCGCGCGGCGCATCACGCGCAGCGCCGCCCCCCTGCGCTTTTGGCGCCTGGCCGTGCCCGCCACCACATTTCTCGACGACCTTGACGCCACCGTAGCCCGGGCATTCGCCCGCACGCTGGACACCTTGCGCCGAGCGGGTGCACAGATCGAGGAAATCGCCCTGCCCCTGACGACAGAGCTGGGGCCTATGCAGGCCAGCGGCAGCCTGTCTGCCGCAGAAAGCCACGCCTGGCACCGCCCCCTGCTGGCCAGGCGCGCATCGCAATACGATCCACGGGTGCGCAGCCGCATCGAGCGCGGCGCCAGCATGGCGGCGGCAGACTACATCGATCTACTGCACGCTCGCCAGCACTGGATCGCCCGCATGGATGCCGCACTGGCGCCCTACGACGCCCTGCTCTCGCCAACGGTGCCGCTGGTGGCGCCCCCCATCGCCGATGTAGCGCCCGGCGCTGAACGCGATGCCGAGTTCTTTCGCGTCAATGCCCTGCTGCTACGCAACACCAGCGTGGTGAACATGCTCGACGGCTGCGCCCTGTCGCTGCCCTGCCATGTGGATGGGGAACTCCCGGTCGGGCTCATGCTCTGGCACGGTGCCTTGCATGATGACGCGGTGCTCAACCTGGGCCTGCAGATAGAACAAATACTACAAAAAATATAGCTTCCAGCGCACGATAATCAAGCGCTAGACTCCAAAAACACTCACATTCATGAAGATTGCCATTGTGGGCGCCGGCATTGTCGGCATGTCCACTGCATACGAGCTGGCGCAGGATGGCCACGAGGTCACCGTGTTCGAACAGCGCAACGCCGCCGCCGAAGAAGCGAGTTTTGCCAACGCCGGACTGCTGTTGCCACACCTGCTCACCCCTTGGGCCACGCCGGGCCTGGGCGCCCCCCTGAAACTCCTGGGCCGGCGCGCCACGCTGCGGCTGGCCCAAGGCGTCAAAGGGAGCGACCTGGCATGGCTGTGGCGCTGGCGGCGTGCGGCGCGACACGGCGCGCAGGCCGCACAGCTATCGGCGCTGGAGGGCCTGGCCCGCTACAGCCAGCAGCGCCTGCAGCACATCGCGGCGCAGCACGCGCTAGACTTTGAAAGCACCCAGGGGCGCCTCATTTTGCTGCGCACCCCACAGGAGCAGGCCCGATGGCAAGCCACCTTGCCGCTCTTGCGCGACGCCGGCGTGGCGCTGCGCGAGGTCGATGCCGATGCCGCGCGCCAGATCGAACCCGGCCTGTGCCCAGAAACCCCGCTGGCAGGGGCGCTACACCTGCCAGACGCCATGGCCGGCAACTGCCGGCTGTTTGCACAACTGCTGCGCCAGGGCACGCAGACCGCCGGTGTGCAGTTTGCATGGGGCGCCCAGGTGGTGCGCCTGACCTCGCAACCTACAGGCGTGCAGGTACAGGGGGAAAGCAACACAAGACCCTTCGACGCCGTCGTACTGTGCGCCGGCATGGCATCGGCCGCCCTGCTGCGCCCGCTGGGTCTGCGCCTGCCTCTGGCTGCCGTGCATGGTTATTCCGTCAGCGCCCCACTGCGCGAGGCTGTGCACGCGCCGGTGGCCAGCGTGCTCGACAGCCAGCAGCAGATCAGCATCACCCGCCTGGGCCAGCGGGTGCGCATCGCCGGCGGTGCCGAACTCGGTGGGCCAGGCGCCGCGCACCATGCCCCCACGCTGCAGCAGCTCTACCTCAGCATGAACGAATGGTTCCCGGGCGGTGCCCTGCTGTCTTCGGGGCTGCAGGTGTGGCGCGGCGCACGCCCCACGCTGCCCGATGGCGCGCCCGTGGTGGGCGCCAGCGGCGTTCCAGGCCTGTGGCTCAACACCGGGCACGGTGCGGGCGGATGGGCACTGGCCAGCGGCAGCGCCCGCGCCGTGGCCGACCTGATCGCCCAGCGCAGCCCCGATGTCAGCCTGGGTGGGCTGGGGATCCAGCGCTTTTGAACCACCACAAAAAAAGGGCTTGTGGCCCTTTTTTTTCACACAGACCGATTCGCCTTACTTCGCCGTCGGCATCACGAATTCGGCCCCCTTGGGCGTGCTCTCGGGCCAGCGCTGCATGATGCTTTTTTGCTTGGTGTAGAAACGCACGCCTTCTTCTCCATAGGCGTGCATGTCGCCAAACAGGCTGCGCTTCCAGCCACCAAAGCCGTGCCAGGCCATGGGCACGGGAATCGGCACGTTGATGCCGACCATGCCCGCCTGGATGCGGCGACCGAACTCCCGGGCCACATTGCCGTCGCGCGTGAAGCAGGCCACGCCGTTGCCGAATTCATGGTCGTTGACCAGCTGCACGGCCTCGCCAAAATCCTTGGCGCGAACCACCGCCAGCACGGGGCCGAAAATCTCTTCCTTGTAGATGCGCATGGCGGGCGTGACATGGTCGAACAGCGTGCCACCCAGCCAGAAACCGCCTTCGCAGCCCTCGCCCGCCTGCTTGCCGTCAAAGCCGCGGCCATCCACCAGCAGCTGTGCGCCTTCCTTCACGCCCAGGTCGATGTAGCCCGAGATGCGCTCGTGGGCGGCACGGGTGACGATGGGGCCCATCTCGGCCGCCAGGTTGGTGCCATTGAGCACCTTGAGCGCCTTGGTGCGCTCGATGAGCTTGGGCACCAGCTTGTCGGCGGCATCCCCCACCAGCACGGCCACGCTGATGGCCATGCAGCGCTCACCGGCCGAGCCGTAGCCCGCGCCGATGAGGGCGTCCACGGCCTGATCGATGTCGGCATCGGGCATGACAATCATGTGGTTCTTGGCGCCCCCCAGTGCCTGCACGCGCTTGCCGTGGCGGGCACCGGTTTCATAAATGTAGTTCGCAATAGGGGTCGAACCCACAAAGCTCACCGCCTTCACGTCGGGGTGCTCGATAAGCGCATCCACCGCCTCCTTGTCGCCCTGCACCACGTTGAACACACCGTCGGGCAGCCCTGCCTGCTTGAACAGGTCGGCCATCAGCAGCGAGGCCGTGGGATCGGTGGGGCTGGGCTTGAGCACGAAGGTGTTGCCCGCAGCGATGGCCACCGGAAACATCCACATCGGCACCATCACCGGGAAGTTGAACGGCGTGATGCCCGCCACCACGCCCAGGGGCTGGCGCAGCGTCCAGTTGTCGATGCCCGTGCTCACCTGGTCGGTGAAGTCGCCCTTGAGCAGCTGCGGAATGCCGCAGGCAAATTCGATGATGTCGATGCCGCGCGCCACCTCGCCCTGCGCATCGGTGAACACCTTGCCATGCTCGGCCGTGATGGCATGGGCCAGCGCGTCCTTGTGCTGGTTGACCAG
>DAOPUP010000173.1:0-5641 GCA_035350655.1 Acidovorax sp.
ACGGGTCAGGTCCTGAGCGTGGACTACGCCACGCGTGATGGCACGGCGACTGCCGCGAGCGGCTACCTCCCGGTGAGGGGACGGTTCCACCTCTACCCCAATGAGAGCCAGGCCGTGGTCGCGGTCGCGGTCGAGATCATCGGCGACACCACGCCGGAGCCACGCGAGTCGTTTGACCTGGATGTCTTCCATCCGGTGGGGGGCAGTTTTGGGGAAGGTGTGGTCCAGCTGACGGCGGTGCGCGAGATCCTCGATGACGACGGCTGGTTTGGATAAAAAAGTCGGCCCAGAACCCGCCGCGGCCGCCCGTTCGGGATGGCAGTTCGTGACGCTCGCGATGGCGTCGAAATATCCCGCCAATCAGCGTAGCCGCCCGGTCATTTTTGTGCCCGTATCTGCCGGGACTGTGGTTTTTCCCCCATTGTCTGCATGTCCTATATGAATTTCATATAGGACGCGGTTACACTCGCCCTTCTTATGAATTCCGTGCTGCGCATTCCCCTTCAAGCCGAGCCCGGGCAGGTGCAGCGCCTGCAGGCTTTGCAGATGGGGTTTGCGCGCGTGTGCAATGCACTGGCGCCGCTGGTGCAGCAAACCCGGGTGTGGAACCGGGTGGCGCTGCACCACCTGAGCTACCGGCAACTGCGCGAGCAGTTCCCCGAGATGGGCTCGCAGATGGTGTGCAACGCGATCTATTCGGTCTCGCGCACGGCGCGGCTGGTGTTCCAGCACCCGCAAAGCCCTTGCAATCTGGCGCGCCTGGGCGACAAGCCCTTGCCGCTGCTGCGTTTTGCCGACAGCTGCCCGGTGTACTTCGACCGGCACACGCTGAGCTTGAAGGCGGGGCAGTTGTCGATGTTCACGCTCGATGGGCGCATGCGTTTTCAACTGGCGCTGGCGGCGCAGGACGAGGAGCGTTTTCACACGCAAAAGCTGCGCGAGATCGTGCTCTCGCGGCGCAGTGACGGCGTTTATGAACTGGCGTTCACGCTGGAGAGCGCGCAGCAGGGCGGCGATGCCCAGGCCCAACGTGGTGCAGATGCGGCGGATGCCGCAGATGGCGCCGTGGGCGAGATTCCCGAATACATCGTGGTCGAAGAAGTGCAATGAAGCAAAACCAACAACCGTCCGAGCTGCGCGAGGCCATTGCTTCGCTGCGGCCCTTTTTTGTGCGCGCCGGCTGGTTCAGCCTGGTCTGCAGCCTGCTGGTGCTGGCGCCCTCGGGCTACATGCTCGAGGTGTATGACCGCGTGGTCAACAGCCGCAGCCACACCACGCTGGTCATGCTCACGCTGCTGGTGCTGGGTGCCTATGTGGTGATGGAGGTACTGGAGTGGGCGCGCAGCGAGGTGATGCGCTCGGCCAGCGTGGAGCTGGACCGCAAGCTGAGCACGCGCATTTTCAACGCGATTTTCGAGGCCAATCTGCGCCGCCTGCCGGGCGGCACGCAGCAGCCGCTCAACGATTTCCGGCAGGTGCGCGATTTTCTGTTTTCGCCCGTGCTGCTGGCGTTGCTGGAGTCGCCCATTTCGCTGGTGATGATGGTGCTGCTGTTTCTGATCAGCCCGGTGCTGGGCTGGTCGGCACTGGCGTTTGCTTTGGTGCAGACGCTGGTGGCGTGGCTCAACGAACGCAGCACCAAGCCGCCGTTGATGCAGGCCAACCGCGCTGCTATCGAGGCCCAGCAATATGCCGACAACACGCTGCGCAATGCCGAGGTGATCGAGTCGATGGGCATGCTGCGCGATACGCACCGCCGCTGGCTGCTCAAGCAGCGCGATTTTCTGGGCCTGCAGGCGCTGGCGTCGGAGCGGGCAGGGGGCTTTCAGGCCATTTCCAAGCTGCTGCAGAACACGCTCAGCTCGCTGCTGCTGGGGCTGGGCTGCTGGCTGCTGCTGCACAACGAGCTGCATGGCGGCGGCGGGATGATGATCGTGGCGTCCATTTTGGGCGGGCGCATGCTGGCGCCACTGGTGCAGGTGGTGTCGCAGTGGCAGTCGGTGGTGAATGCGCGCGATGCCTGGGCGCGGCTCGAGGGGCTGTTGGCAGCGGTGCCGGCGCGACGGCCGGGTATGGAGCTGCCCAAACCGCGCGGCGCGCTGCAGGTCGAGCAGCTGGTGGCGGGCGCGCCGGGCAGCCCGGCGCCCATCTTGCGCGGTGTGCAGTTTGCATTGGCGCCGGGCGAGGTGCTGGCGGTGGTGGGGCCGTCGGCGGCGGGCAAGACGACGCTGGCGCGCCTGCTGGTCGGGTTGTGGCCGGCGCAGGGCGGCAAGGTGCGGCTCGACGGCGCCGACATCCATACCTGGAACAAGGCCGAGCTGGGCGCGCACCTGGGCTACCTGCCGCAGGGTGTGGAGCTGTTCGAGGGCACGCTGGCCGAGAACATTGCGCGCTTTGCCGAGGTTGAGCCCGCCAAGGTCGAGGCGGCGGCCCGCGCTGTGGGCCTGCATGAGTTCATTCTTTCGCTGCCGCAGGGCTACGACAGCCCGGTGGGGCCTGAGGGCGCGCGCCTGTCGGGCGGGCAGCGCCAGCGCGTGGGCCTGGCGCGTGCGCTGTATGGCGACCCGGTGTTCGTGGTGCTCGACGAGCCCAATTCCAGCCTCGACGAAGAGGGCGACGCGGCGCTGGCCCGCGCCATTCAAGAGGGCAAGGCGCGCGGCACGACTTTTGTCATCATGACGCACCGCACCAGCGTGCTGGCCGTGGCCGACAAGATGCTGGTGCTGCGCGATGGACTGCAGCAGGCTTTTGGCCCCCGCGATGAGGTGCTGGCAGCGCTGCAGCAGGCACAGCAGCAGGCGCAGCAGCCGGCGGCGCCCGCACCGCGTGGCCCGGCGCTGGCGGCATCCTGATTTTCACGAGGTAGCCTTTCATGACGACCCCCGATTTTTTTGAACGCAGTGAGCTGACGCGGGCGCTGTGGGTATTTCGCCGCGAGTTTCTGGTGGTGGGTGTCTTCAGCATGGTGGCCAATGTGCTCATGCTCTCGCCCACGCTGTACATGCTGCAGATTTTCGACCGGGTGATGAGCAGCCGCAGCGAGCTGACCCTGCTGGCGATGTCGCTGATCACCCTGTTCCTGTTTTGCGTGATGGCCTTTGCCGAGTGGATGCGCTCGCGCGTCTTGGTGCGTGCGGGCGTGCGGCTCGATGCGCTGCTGGGCACGCGGGTGTTCAACGCCAGTTTCGAGGCCAACCTGGCGCCCTCGGGCGTGAGTCCGGCGCGCGCTTTTGGCGATCTGATCCAGATCCGCCAGTTTCTGACGGGCAATGGCATCCTGGCGTTCTTTGACACGCCGTGGACGCCCGTCTATATGGCGGTGCTGTTCATCCTGCATCCGATGCTGGGTTTTATGGCGCTGTTCTTCGCGGCGGTGCAGGGCGCGTTGGCCTGGTTCGGGCACCGCACCACGGTGGTGCCGGCCGAGGAAGCCTCCAAGGCGGGTAGCGAGGCGACGGCCTACCTGCAGGGCAAGCTGCGCAACGCCGAAGTGCTCGAACCCATGGGCATGGTGCACAACCTGCGCCCGCACTGGGCGCGGCGCCATGACCAGGCGCAGCAGCTGCAGGGACGGGCGCAGGCGCTCACGCACCGCATCACGGCGTGGAGCAAGTTCATCCGCTATGCGCAGCAGTCGCTGGCGCTGGGCGCCGGGGCGCTGCTGGTGATCGATGGCCAGCTTTCGCCCGGGGGCATGATTGCCGCCAACGTGCTGATGTCGCGCGCGCTGGCGCCGATTGACATGCTGGTGGGCGCCTGGCGTGGGTTCATTGGTGCGCGCGGCGCCTTCGGGCGGCTGGAAGCGCTGCTGGGCGCCCACCCCGAGCGTGATCTGGCGCTGTCGCGCGTGGCGCCGCAGGGTGCGCTCACGCTGCGGGGCGTGGTGGCGGTGGCGCCGGGGCGCGCCGAGCCCATCCTCAAGGGCGTGAGCGTGGCGGTGTCGCCGGGCACGGTGACGGTGGTGCTCGGCCCTTCGGGCTCGGGCAAGTCCACGCTGGCGCGCTGCATGGTGGGCATCTGGCCGGGCGTGTCGGGCGAGGTGCTGCTGGACGGATTGCCCATAGCGGGCTGGGACCGCAACGAACTGGGGCCGTACCTGGGCTATCTGCCGCAGGACATCGAGCTGTTCGAGGGCTCGATTGCCGAGAACATTGCGCGCTTTGGCGAGGTGTCGTCCGAGCAGGTGATTGCCGCTGCGCGCAGCGCCGGCCTGCACGAGATGATCTTGCGTTTTCCCAAGGGCTACGACACACCCATTGGCGAGGCCGGCAACCTGTTGTCCGGTGGTCAGCGCCAGCGCATCGGGCTGGCGCGTGCGGTGTATGGCGATCCGGTGCTGGTGGTGCTCGACGAGCCCAACGCCAACCTGGACGATGTGGGCGAGGCCGCCCTGGTGCGCACCGTGCAGGAGCTCAAGGCCAAGGGGCGCACGGTGTTCCTGATCACGCACCGGCCGGGCATCGTGGCGGTGGCCGACCGCCTGCTGATTTTGCGCAACGGCATGGTGCAGGCCGATGGGCCGCGCGACGAGGTGCTGGCGGCGCTGCGTGCGGCGCAGGCCGCGCAGGCACCCGTGGACCCTGGCGCCTTGCGCCCCCAGGCCGCCTGATAGGCCAGGCCTTGGCGGTCGGACTTTTTTATTGATGCCTCTTTCTGTCGGGTACTGACATGGTCAAATCTTTGTTGTCTTTGGGTAAAAAATCGGATGCAGTCCATGCTGATTCAGCATCTGATGCTATTGAAAATGTAGCTGCGTCGGGTTCCGGGCGTCCCGGGCGCATCGGCCTGTGGGTGCTGGCTGCAGGCTTTGGCGGGTTTTTGCTGTGGGCGGCCTTGGCGCCGCTGGACGAAGGCGTTCCGGCAGCGGGCACGGTGGCCATCGACACCAAGCGCAAGGCCGTGCAGCACCTCAGTGGCGGCATCGTGCAGGAGGTGCTGGTGCGCGAGGGCGACGAGGTGCAGGAGGGGCAGCTGCTCATTCGCCTGGACTCGGCCGTGGCGCGTGCCAATCACGAGTCGGTGCGCCAGCGCTATCTGGGCTTGCGCGCCATGCAGGGCCGACTGCTGGCCGAGCAGTCGGGCCAGGCGGCGATCGCCTTTCACCCCGATCTGGTGGCTGCCAGCACCGACCCGCTGATCCGCCAGCAGATGCAAAACCAGGAGCAGCTGTTCATGACGCGGCGCGGCCTGCTGCGCTCGGACCTGCAGTCGATTGAGGAAAGCATCCAGGGCCAGGAAGGTTTGCTGGTGGCGTACCAGGGGATGCTGGAAAACCGTTCCAGCCAGCTGCGCCTGATCAATGAAGAACTGGGCCATCTGCGGGGGCTGGTCAAGGAAGGCTATGCGCCGCGCAACCGCCAGCTGGAGATGGAGCGCATGGTGGCTGATTCGAGCACCGCCATCGCCGACCTGCAAGGCAACACGGTGCGTGCGCGCCGCGCCATCGGCGAGCTGCGCCAGCGCGCGCTGTCGCGTCAGCAGGAGTACCGCAAAGAGGTCGAGACCCAGCTGGCCGACGTCAGCCGCGAGGTGTTGTCGGACAACGAGAAGCTGCGCGCCGTCACCGATGATCTGGCGCGCACCGAGATCAAGGCGCCCGCCGGCGGCCAGGTGGTGGGCCTGGCCGTGCAGACCGTGGGGG
>DAOPUP010000174.1:0-5625 GCA_035350655.1 Acidovorax sp.
ACCACGGCTGGAGCTTTCCGCAGGACGCCGAGCGCCTGGCGCCGCTGATTGCCGAATGCAAGGCACTGGGCGTGCGCGTGAGCCTGTTTATGGACCCGGCGCCCGGGCAGATGGCCGCCGCCAGGGCCGTGGGTGCCGACCGGGTGGAGCTGTACACCGAGCCCTATGCCGCTGCCTGGGGCACCGCGCAGCAAACCGTTGAACTGGAGCGCTATCGCGCGGCCGCGCAGGCTGCACTGGATGCAGGCCTGGGCGTGAACGCGGGCCATGACCTCAACCGCGACAACCTCGCCGCCTTCGTGCGCGAAGTGCCTGGCGTGCTGGAAGTATCGATCGGCCACGCGCTGATTGCCGACGCACTGGAGCTGGGCTACGCCGCCACGGTGCAGGCCTATCTGGCCTGCATCACTGCGGGCTCTGCGCCCCCTGAAAACTCCTGATTTGATAGCTAATGGTCCATGTAAAAAATGGGCTATCGGTCATTTTGATACCTATTTCATGATCTACGGCATCGGCACCGACATCTGCGATGTGCGCCGCATCGCGGCCAGCCTGGAGCGCCATGGCGAGCGCTTTGCCGCCAAGGTGCTGGCCGATGGTGAACTGGCCACCTGGCGCGAGCGCAGTGCCCGCTGGCCCGACCGGGGCCTGCGCTACCTGGCAACGCGGTTTTCGGCCAAAGAGGCCTTCAGCAAGGCCATCGGCCTGGGGCTGCGCATGCCTATGACCTGGCGCCACTGCGAGGTGGCCAAGCTGCCCAGCGGCCAGCCGGTGATCGTGCTGCACGGCGCGCTCAAGCAATGGTTTGAGGCCCAAGGCCTCACGGCGCACCTGAGCGTGACCGATGAATCCGACTATGCCGCCAGCTTCTGTGTGGTCGAAAAAAATGAAGCCAAATCGGCCGCTGGTGCTTGATATTATTGCACTGGTAGCTAGTTTTTTTATAGCAAATCCACCGTTTCAACCGCATGACCGAACACGCCCCCCTCATCCTCGACGTGGCTGGCACCACCCTTAGCGCCGATGACCGCCGCCGCCTGGCCCACCCGCTCACGGGCGGCGTGATCCTGTTCGCCCGCAACTGGGAAAACCGCGCTCAGCTGCTGCAGCTCACCAGCAGCATCAAGGCCGTGCGCGACGATCTGCTCATCTGCGTGGACCATGAAGGCGGCCGCGTGCAGCGCTTTCGCACCGATGGCTTCACCCATCTGCCGCCCATGCGCGCCCTGGGTGCCATGTGGATGGATGACGGCAAGGGCGCCAAGGCCCTGCCCGGCAGCGGCGCATTGCGCGCCACCAATGCGGCCACGGCGGCCGGCTATGTGCTGGGCACCGAGCTGCGCGCCTGTGGCGTGGACTTCAGCTTCACACCGGTGCTGGACCTTGATTGGGGCGAAAGCGGTGTGATCGGCGACCGATCCTTCCACCGCGACCCGCGCGTGGTGGCCCTGCTGGCCAAGAGCCTCATGCACGGCCTGTTGCAGGCGGGCATGGCCAACTGCGGCAAGCATTTTCCCGGCCATGGCTTTGTGAAGGCCGATTCGCACACCGAGGTGCCCGTGGACAAGCGCAGTCTGAAAGCCATCCTGGCCGACGATGCCGCACCGTACCCCTGGCTCAGCAGCACGCTCACCAGCGTGATGCCGGCCCATGTGATCTACCCCAAGGTCGACAGCCGCCCCGCCGGCTTTTCGCAGCGCTGGCTGCAGGACATCCTGCGCCGCCAGATGCGTTTTGACGGCGCCATCTTCAGCGACGACCTCAGCATGGAAGGAGCGCGCCGGCTCGACGGCCAGGTGGTCAGCTACACCGACGCCGCCATCGCGGCGCTGGCCGCGGGCTGCGACCTGGTGCTGCTGTGCAACCAGAGCGTGGGCGATGGCCGGGCGGTGGATGAACTCATCGATGGTCTGGAACGGGCCCGCACCCAGGGCCGCTGGCAGCCCAGCGTGGACAGTGAATCGCGCCGCCTTGCCCTGCTGCCCGAAACCCTGCCGCAGGCCTGGGACGAGCTGATGTACCAGCCCGCCTATTTGCAGGCGCTGGACCTGTTGCCTTGATGGGGTTCGCGCAGCCGGTGGACCTGGTTGTGCCGCAGGATTTCATTTTTTCACGTCCCACCACACCCTGAGGAAAAGCAAGCATGTCGATCAAGGACGCCTGGCGGGAGATGGCCGGCAACCGGTTTGGCTGGACGCTGTTCTTCGGCATCGCCAGCCTGCTGTGCCTGCTGTGCCTGTGGGCATGGCAACGTTTTGAAGCGCCGCTGCGCCTGATTTTTGCCGACCCGCTGTCGGTAGGCACCGTGATCGGTTTTCTCCTGCTGCTGTACTTGCTGCTGATTGCGGCCCGGGCGGGCCACGAGCGCCAGTACGCGCTGTTTCTGCAGGGCCGCTTGCAGGAGCTGGTGTTTCTGCGCCAATGGAAGTTCTTCATTGCCCCCGTGACGGTGGGTGGTTCGCTGGCCGCCGGTTATGCCATGGAGGGGTGGACCTTGCCCCTCACGCTGGTGTCGTGGCTCGGTGCCATCGTGGGCGTTTACGGCTTCGTCCGGGATGTCAGCGGCATGTGGCTGCGGCCGGTGGAGCATGAGCGCTATTTCTTCCTGCCCGCCCGCACGGCATCGGATGCGCAGCTGATGCGCGACGACAGCGAGATCGTCGTGCCATCGGGTTACCGCGAGCTGGAGCCCTGGCGAGGGCGGCGCATCTGCGTGCCGGCCGAGCGCAGCGACTGGCGCATCGAACTGGGCTGTGTGACCAGTGCGCAGGTGAATGCGGCGTTGCAGGACGACAACTCCGCGCTGTCGCAGCGGCCGCTGGAGCGGCTGGACGAGCCTTACACCCTGCCCGATACCCTGGAGCGCTATGCCGAAACCGCGCTGATCCACTTGCGCGCCAGGGGCAGCCTGCTGCACAACGAGGCCAAGATCCGGCTCGCCTCCGAGCCCGGCCGGCTGCTGCACGCGCCGCCGGGCCGGCCGCTGGTCATCCAGCGCACAAGCTACTACGCCAGCGTGTGTTCCAACGAACTGGCCGGCCTGGTCGTTGCGCCCAAGGACGAACCCAAGAGCACGCAAGACCTCTTTTCCACCGTGCGGCGCACGCACACCGGGGTGCTCTACGACCTGGACGACAGTGAGCTGTCGAACCACCTGGGCGGTGGCACGCTGGCCCTGACACCGGGCGGCAAGCTGTTGGTCAGCAAGCAGGGCAGGCTGGCCGCGGTGGCCGCCGGGCTGTTGGCACCGGCGGGCGCCGGCTCGCTGGACTGGTCCGATCAACGTGGCGCCCAGAGCTTTGGTGCGCTGATCAAGGGGGGGCTGGAGCGCGAATTGCGCGAGGAATGCAGCCTGCAGCCGCAGCACATCGTGCGCACCATCGTGCTGGGCATGGCCCGTGACCTGGCGCGCGGTGGCAAACCTGATTTTTATGCCGTCACGCTGCTCGACGGCCGGGCCGCTGCATTGCAGCCGCGCGTGCAGGCGGGCGAAATTGGCCTGGTGGACCACCACGACAGCATTGCGCTGGCGGCCGGCAGCGCGCAGGAACTGCGCCAGCAGCTCGAGGATTGGCTCAGCCGGCAGCGCGAACATTGCAGCCTGGCACTGATGATGAATCTGCGCCTGTTGATCGAGGCCAGCGACGAAACCCATGCAGCCTTGCTGCAGCACATGGGGCGTGGCTGACAGCGCATGCCCTTGCCAGGCACGGTACCGGCCCGGGCCCGGCGCCCTGGCTCAGGTGCGCTGTGCTGCCGGGGCGTTGCCGCCTGCATCTGCGGCGGCTGGCGCGGCCAGCGCCGGCTCGGAAGCCGGTTCGACCGATGCGCTTGGGGTGGTGGCCGGTGCAGGCACGCCCTGGAAGCGCCGCACCACCCGCTGGAAGATCAGCGCATTGGGAATCTGCAGCCAGCTGGCACTGCCCGGGGCCGCGCTGTGCTCTTGCAGCGTGGTGTAGAGCAGATTGATGTCCACCACGCGCCCCTTGGCACCGGGCTTTTCGGCGGTGTCCAGCAGCTCGATGGTGTCGCCGATGCGAAAGGGGCGCGCGGTAAAGATCAGCAGTGCGCAAAACAGGTTGGACAGCACGCTCCAGGCGGCAAAGAAGGCGACTGCACCCACCGTGGCGAAGCCCGTGAAAGCCGTCCACAGCACCGTGGCGGACATGCCCAGGCGCTCGAGCACCAGCAGCATCGCGCTGGCCAGAACGGTCCACCGCACCAGTCCCTGGATGGGCGCCAGCAGTTCAGCCGGCAGCTGGTAGCGCGCGCTGGCGCTGGACAGAAGGCGGCGCAGCAGGCGTTGCAGCGCCCATGCCACCGCCAGGATCAGCACCATCTGTGCGCCCGGAACAATGACTTCCAGCCAGTCCTGGATCCACTCGGGCAGGTGTGATTTCAGATTGCGCATGGGCGGTGGGGTGGTTCCGGACGGCTGCCCGCTGGGGGCAGCGGGCGGGTGGCCTTCAGCTGTGCAGCTGCTCCAACGTGTCCATCTGCATCTCGAAGCTGAAGAAGCGGTTGCGGCCCTGTGTCTTGGCGGCGTAGAGCGCCTGGTCGGCCCGCATGATCATGCTCTCGGGGTTCGTGCTGTCATCCGGCATGCAGGTCGTGATGCCACCCGACAGCGTCAACAGGCTGCTCAGAGGCGAGTCGGGGTGTGCTATGGCGCACACCTTGAGCATCTGCCCCAGCGCACGGGCAAAGGTCATGGCCCCCGAGCGCGGCGTGTTGGGCAGGATCAGCGCAAACTCTTCGCCGCCATAGCGTGCCGCCACATCGCGTGGCCGCACGCACACCTCGCGCAGCACGCGGCCCACTTGCTTGAGGCATGCATCGCCTTGCACATGGCCGAGGGCGTCGTTGTAGCGTTTGAAATGGTCCAGATCGCACAGCATCAACGTCAGTGGCGTGCCATCGCGCCGGGCGGCCAGGATTTCGTTGTGCAGGATGCGGTCAAGCCCGCGCCGGTTCACGAGGCCGGTGAGGGCATCGATCTCGACCATTTCGTTCAGGCGCTGATTCGCCTGGTGCAGTTCGGCCGATACCGAAACCAGCCGGCGGCGCATGTCCAGCAGCCGGCACATGGCGCGCAGCTTGGCCATCAAAACAATGGGTTTGACCGGCTTGACCAGATAGTCGTCTCCCCCGACCTCGATGCCGCGCCAGACGTCGAGGTCGTTGTCCAGGCCCGAGAGGAAGATGATGGGCGTCCAGTCGCCCGGTTCCGCCATGCGCATTTGCTGCGCCACCCAGTAGCCGTCGTTGCCGGGCAGGCGAATGTCAAGCAGCACCAGGTCGGGGCGGCGCAGTTTGAAAAGATGCAGCGCCACCTCACCGTTGGGGGCCTCCAGCACATCGGACACACCCGCGCGGTGCAACTGGCTCATGAGCACCGCACGCACCGAAGCCTGGTCTTCCACCACCAGCACGGACAGAGGAGCCATGCCGACGGGCGGCAGCACGGATGGCGAGGCAACGACGGGCTGTACGGTTGTCATGGGGCGGTGGGGAAGTGCAGACGGCCGGCTCAGCTTTCGCGGCGCAGCGCCGGGAACAGGATCACATCACGGATGCTGGGGCTGTCGGTCAGCAGCATCATCAGGCGGTCGATGCCGATGCCGC
>DAOPUP010000175.1:0-5593 GCA_035350655.1 Acidovorax sp.
ACAACAAGGGCGGCCGCTACAAGAGCGACAACTTCTGGATGATGGCCGACACCGGGCCGTGTGGCCCGTGCAGCGAGATCTTCTATGACCACGGCGACCATATCCCCGGCGGGCCTCCCGGCAGCCCCGATGAAGACGGCGACCGTTTCATCGAGATCTGGAACAACGTGTTCATGCAATTCAACATGGACGAGACTGGCGCAGTGACCCCGCTGCCCGCGCCCTGCGTGGACACCGGCATGGGTCTGGAGCGCCTGGCCGCCATCCTGCAGCATGTGCACAGCAACTACGAGATCGACATTTTCGACCAGCTCATCAAGGCGGCAGCGCGCGAGACGGGCGAGCAGGACCTGGGCCACAAATCCTTGCGCGTGATCGCCGACCATATCCGCGCCACCGCGTTTTTGGTGAGCGACGGCGTGATTCCGAGCAACGAAGGCCGGGGCTACGTGCAGCGCCGCATCGTGCGCCGCGCCATCCGCCACGGCTACAAGTTGGGCAAGAAGACGCCGTTCTTTCACAAGCTGGTGGCCGACCTGTCGCGCCTGATGGGCGATGCCTACCCTGCGTTGCGTGCGCAGGAGCAGCGCATCACCGAGGTGCTCAAGGCCGAGGAAGAACGATTTTTTGAAACACTGGCCAATGGCATGGAGATTTTGGACGCAGCCCTGGACGGCGGCGCCAAGGTGCTGCCCGGCGACGTGGCCTTCAAGCTGCACGATACCTATGGCTTTCCGCTCGACCTGACCAACGACGTGTGCCGCGAGCGCGATGTCGAGGTGGACGAGGCGGGCTTTCGGGCCGCCATGGAAAAGCAGAAGGCCCAGGCCCGCGCGGCCGGCAAGTTCAAGATGGACAAGGCGCTCGACTACACCGGCGCGGCCAACCAGTTCACCGGCTACGAGCATCTTGCAGAAGCTGCAAAAATCGTAGCAATTTATGTAGACGGCACAAGCGCTGCAGCCCTTAAATCGGGTGAGACCGGCGTGGTGGTGCTGGACACGACCCCCTTCTACGCCGAAAGCGGCGGCCAGGTGGGTGACGAGGGCATCATCACCAGCGGTTCGGCCCGCTTCGCGGTGGGCGACACGCTCAAGATCAAGGCCGATGTGTTCGGCCACCACGGCCAGCTCGAAGAGGGCACGCTGAACGTGGGGGACACCGTGCAGGCCCAGGTCAACCAGGCGGTACGCGCTGCCACCATGCGCAACCACTCGGTGACCCACCTCATGCACAAGGCACTGCGCGAAGTGCTGGGCAGCCATGTGCAGCAAAAGGGCAGCCTGGTCAATGCCGAGCGCACCCGTTTTGACTTTGCGCACAACGCCGCCGTGACCAGCACGGAGATCCGCGAGATCGAGCGCCGCGTCAATGAAGAAATCCTGGCCAACGCTGCCACCCAGGCCCGCGTGATGGACATCGAATCGGCCCAGAAGACCGGCGCGATGATGCTGTTCGGCGAGAAGTACGGCGAAACCGTGCGCGTACTCGACATTGGCACCAGCCGCGAGCTGTGTGGCGGCACCCATGTGCAGCGCACGGGCGATATCGGTCTGTTCAAGGTAGTGGGCGAGGGCGGTGTGGCCGCCGGCGTGCGCCGTATCGAGGCCGTGACGGGCGCGAATGCGCTGGCCTACCTGCAGAACCTGGAAGACACCGTGAGCCAGGCCGCCAGCACCCTGAAGGCGCCGGTGGCCGAACTCAATGGCCGCATCAGCCAGGCGCTGGACCATGCACGCGTACTGGAAAAGGAAGTGGCGGCCCTGAAGGGCAAGCTGGCCTCCAGCCAGGGCGATGAGTTGATGGCCCAGGCCGTCGAGGTCAAGGGCCTCAAGGTGCTGGCCGCTGCGTTGCCCGGTGCCGATGCCAAGACCCTGCGCGACACCATGGACAAGCTCAAGGACAAGCTCAAGACCGCCGCCATCGTGCTGGCGGCCGTGGAGGGCGACAAGGTGCAGCTGGCTGCGGGCGTCACCGCCGACAGCGTGGGCCGCATCAAAGCCGGTGAGCTGGTGAATTTTGTCGCTAGCCAAGTGGGCGGCAAGGGCGGTGGCAAGCCCGATATGGCCATGGCGGGCGGCACCGATGCGTCCAAGCTGCCGGCCGCGCTGGCCTCGGTGGTGGACTGGGTGACCCAGAAAGTGTGACGCCGGTAGCCTGCGGCATCGCTGATTGCCCCTACTATCGGGCACATGGAGAGCCGCAGCCCCCCTGACCCTACCCATCCCCCGGCGCGCCACACCAGGGCGGCGTTGCCACTGCACTGGTGGCAGCGCGTGACGGTGCGCTTTGAGGTGCTGACCGCGTCGGTCGTGGTGCTGACCATGCTGGTGCTGACCGCGCTGGTGGCCTACCAGTTCAGTACCCGCACGCGCGAAGCCATCCTGCTCGCCTCCAGCGACAGCGCACAGCGCATCAGCATGCAGATCAGCGAGCGCGTGCACCGCATCGTCGATCCGGCGGATGCCACCTTGCGGCTGTTGGCGTTTGACCCCATCACCACCGCCTCCAGCCTCGCGCAGCGTCTGCACCGCCTGCCCGTGCTGGTGCGCCTGCTGGAGCAAAACCAGCTGCTGTCAGCGGTGTACGTGGGCTACCCCGACGGGCAGTTTTTACTGGTGCGCCCGCTGCGCAACGCAGAGGTGCGCCTGCGCGTGGGGGCGCCGCACAATGCGGCGTATTTGCTGCAGTCCATTGCCCGGGAGCAGGGGCGGGGGGCGCCCTTGGTGGGGCGATTCAGTTTTTACGATGCACAGCTGAAGCTGTTGAATACGTCCATCCGGCCGCAGTACCGTTTTGACCCGCGCACCCGGCCCTGGTATACCGAGGCAGTGCAAACCCGCACGCAAATCCTCACGGCGCCTTACGTGTTTTTCACCACGCAGGAGGTGGGTGTGACCCTGAGCCAGCCTAGCGAAGGGGGGGGCGCTGTGCTGGGCCTGGATGTGGCGCTGACCGACCTGGGCCGCGAGATTGACAGTCTGCGTCTCATTCACCGCACGGAAATTGCGGTGTTGGACAAGGAGCACCATGTGCTGGCCTACCCCGACATGTCCCGCGTGCTCCAGCGCGACGGTGACCAGACCCGCATGCGCCCCTTGCAAGAACTGGGCGTGCCCAGCTTGAGCACCCTGCAAGCGCTGCAGCTGGAGCCGGGCCAATCGCGCCATTTTCAGGCCCAGGGCGAGGAATGGCTTGGCCAGGTGTACCTGCTCGAATCCATGCGCTGGCGCGACCTGCGCCTGCTGCTGGCCATTCCCACGGACGAAATGCTTTCGGGCCTGAACCGCGACCTGCGCCGCCAGTTGTGGATGTCGCTCGGGCTCATTGGCCTGCTGCTGCCGCTGGGCTGGATGGCCGGGCGGCGCGTGGGGCGCAGCCTTGGCAGCCTGACCACCCAGGCGCGTGCGCTGGCACAGTTCGACTTCGGCCGGTCGCCGCGCCGCGCCTCACCCGTGCGCGAGGTGCGCGAGCTGGGGCTGGTGATGGACAGAATGTCGGACACCATCGGGGATTTCTTGCACATCAGCCGCCACATCAGTGCCGAGTCGCGCCTGGATGTGATGCTGTCGAGCGTGTTGTACGAGCTGGTGCAGGCCAGTATTGGTACCAGCGGTGCGGTGTACCTGGTCGATGGCGACAGCACCCACCTGCAGCGCACCGCCCGTTACTGCGCCGACCCGCAAGACCAGCCGCTGTACCCCGAGCAGCTGGGCATGGCGCATTTCATCAACTACGCCACACACCCGCTGGACATGGCCCTGAGCGGGCCAGATACGCCAGACGCACCCTTGCAGCAGGTACTGCGCGTGCAGCTGCGCACGCGTGGTGGTCAGCCCTTGGGGCTGTTGGTGCTGCGCTACGAGCAAGACCAGCGCCAGGGTGAGGGGCACTTTCGCACCTTTGTGGAAAATCTCTCTGGCACCCTGTCGGTGGCCATTGAAACGCGCAACCTTATCGAGGGGCAGCGCAAGCTGTTTGATGCCGTCATCCGCGTGCTGGCCGACACCATCGACGCCAAAAGCCCCTACACCGGAGGCCATTGCGAGCGCGTGCCCCAGCTGGCCGAAGCCTTGATGCAGCGCCTGTGCGATGCGCGCGAAGGGCCTTTTGCCAGCGTTGCCATGACCGAGACCGAAATGTACGAGTTTCGCCTGGGCGCCTGGCTGCACGACTGCGGCAAGGTCACCAGTCCCGAATACATCATCGACAAGGCCAGCAAGCTGGAGACGCTTTACAACCGCATCCATGAAGTGCGCATGCGCTTTGAGGTGCTGTGGCGCGATGCCGAACTGGCCTATTGGCAGCAGCATGCGGCAGGCGTGGACCCGCAGCACCTGCAGGTCGAGCTGCAGCGCCAGCATGCCCAGTTGCAGGAAGACTTTGCCTTTGTGGCGCGCTGCAACGTGGGCGGCGAGTCCATGTCCGATGCCGATGTGCAGCGCCTGCAGGACCTTGGCAGCCAACTCTGGCAGCGTCATTTTGACGACCGCCTGGGCTTGTCGCAGGCAGAACATGTCCGTTTTTCCCAGGTGCCGGCGCGTCCTCTGCCCGCCAGCGAATGCTTGCTGGCCGATCGCCCCGAACACATCGTGCCCTGGGGGCCGCGTCGACCGCCGGTGGAGGCGGGCAATCCACGCAACCATTGGGGGTTTGACATGGAGCTGCCGCCGCAAGAGGCCCATTTAGGCGAGTTGCACAACCTTTCGGTGCGGCGCGGAACCTTGACGCAAGAAGACCGCTTCAAGATCAACGAGCACATCGTTCAGACCATCACCATGCTCAGCGGTCTGCCGTTTCCATCGCATCTGGCCCGCGTGCCAGCGATTGCGGGTTCGCACCACGAAAAGCTCGATGGCACGGGTTACCCGCGCCGCCTCCACGGCGACGCGCTCACGCTGGCGGACCGGGTGATGACCCTGGCGGATATTTTCGAGGCCTTGACGGCCTCGGACCGGCCCTACAAACCGCCCAAGACGCTTGCGCAGGCGCTAGGCATCATGGCCGGCATGGTGCACGACCGCCATATCGACGCCGAGGTATTCCGGTTTTTTCTGCACAGCGGCGTCTGGCGGGACTATGCCGAGCGCTTTTTGCCACAGACCCAACGCGACGCAGTGGACCTCGATGCCATCGAGCGCATGCTGCCGCTGCAGTAGCCCGGGTGTCCACAGGCCAGGGGCGAGAACTCAGCTGCGCCGCACGAAAACCAGGTCCCAGACACCATGCCCGAGCCGCAGGCCGCGGTTTTCGAACTTGGTCAGGGGGCGGTAATCGGGTTGCGGGGCAAAGCCCTGGGCGGTGTTGGCGAGCAGCGGCTCGGCCCCCAGCACCTCCAGCATCTGCTCGGCATAGGGCTGCCAGTCGGTGGCGCAGTGCAGGTAGCCGCCGGGTTTGAGGCGTGCCGCCAGCTTGGCCACGAGGGGCGGCTGGATCAGGCGGCGCTTGTTGTGTTTCTTCTTGTGCCAGGGGTCGGGAAAGAAGATGTGGATGCCGTCCAGGCAGGCCGGTGGCAGCATGTGGTCGATCACCTCGACGGCGTCATGCTGCAGGATGCGGATATTGGTCAGGCCTTGCTCGCCGATGCGCTTGA
>DAOPUP010000176.1:0-5540 GCA_035350655.1 Acidovorax sp.
GTGGCGGAGTTGCTCAAGCATGTGGCCCTGTCCAAGCTGAACTGACCAGACTGAACTGAGAGATTCGAGATGATTGACAACATCAGCTGGCTTGCCGTTTACCCCGAGATCGTGTTACTGGTCATGGCTTGCGTGATCATGCTGGTGGACCTCGGAGTCCACAGCCCACGCCGTACGGGAACCTATGTACTTACCATGCTCACACTGGCCGTGGTAGCTGTCTTGCAGGGGATGTACGCCAGCAGCGGCAACACGTTTTACGGTTTTGGCAACATGGTCGTCAGTGATGCCATGGGTAACTGGCTCAAGTGCTTCGCCACCGTCGCCATGATGGTGACGCTGGTATACGGGCGCCCCTACGCCGCCGATCGTGGCATGTTGCGCGGTGGCGAAATGTTCACGCTGTCGATGTTGGCTTTGCTGGGCATGTCCATCATGATCTCCGGCAACAACTTTCTGGTGATTTATCTGGGTCTGGAGCTGTTGACCTTGTCCAGCTACACCCTGGTGGCCTTGCGCCGTGACAACGCGACCGCCACGGAAGCCGCCATGAAGTATTTCGTGCTGGGTGCCATGGCCAGCGGTTTTTTGCTGTACGGCCTGTCGATGTTGTACGGCGCCACCGGATCGCTGGACATCGGCCAAGTGTTCAAGGCGGTCAATTCTGGCCAGATCAGGCACCAGGTGCTGGTGTTCGGACTGGTTTTTGTGGTCGCTGGTCTGGCGTTCAAGCTGGGCGTGGTGCCTTTCCACATGTGGATTCCAGATGTCTATCAGGGTGCGCCTACGGCCGTCACCCTGATGATTGGCGGTGCACCCAAGCTGGCGGCATTTGCGATCACCATCCGTCTGCTCGTGGACGGGCTGTTGCCGCTGGCCATCGACTGGCAGCAGATGCTGGCGGTGCTGGCCATCGGTTCGCTGCTGGTGGGTAACCTGGCCGCAATCGCTCAGACCAACCTGAAGCGCATGCTGGCCTATTCCACCATATCTCAGATGGGTTTTGTTTTGCTGGGTCTGCTGTCGGGGGTCATCCACGGCAACGTGGACGCTGCTGCGGTGGAAAACGCCTACAGCTCTGCCATGTTCTACGTGGTGAGTTACGTTTTGACCACTTTGGCTGCGTTTGGTGTGATCTTGCTTTTGGCCCGCGAAGGCTTTGAAAGCGAAGAGATTGCCGATCTGGCGGGCCTGAATCAGCGCAGCCCCCTGTATGCTGGCGTGATGGCTGTCTGCCTCTTTTCCATGGCCGGTATTCCGCCGCTGGTGGGCTTTTATGCCAAGTTGTCGGTGTTGCAGGCATTGGTGGCATCGGGGCAAGGGCTCTATATCGGCTTGGCCGTGTTTGCCGTCGTCATGTCTTTGATTGGCGCTTTCTACTACTTGCGCGTGGTCAAGGTGATGTATTTCGATGCACCCCTGACGGCGAGCAGCGTCTCTGCACCCGTGGATGTCCGGGTGGTGTTGACGCTCAACGGCGCGCTGGTGCTGGTGCTGGGTTTGTTGCCGGGTGGTTTGATGGCGCTGTGTGCAGACGCGATCGTGCGTGCCCTGTCCACCTGAGTTTGATCAGAGTAGCTCCGTGTCCCAAACTGGATCGATCTGGCTCATCATCGTGGCGGCACTGATTGCGGCCAATTTGCCGTTCATCAACCACAGAACGATGGTCATTGGCCCCTTGTCTCTGCCGAAGAAGGCCCTGGTGGTGCGGTTGGTGGAGCTGGTGGTGTTGTACTTTCTGGTGGGGGGCATGGCACTCTTGCTGGAGCGACGCGCCGGGCAGATTGCTCCCCAGGGATGGGAGTTCTATGCGATCACAGGAACCTTGTTTCTTACGCTGGCTTTTCCGGGTTTTGTTTACCGCTATCTGCTGCGTCGCCACGGCTGACGCAGGCTCTCAACAGCAGCCTCTATGAAGGTGCTCGACCTCCATTGTCAGCATGGCCATGTCTTCGAGGGTTGGTTCGCATCGGAAGAGGAGTTTCAGCGGCAGTTGTGCGACTCGCTCGTGCAATGCCCCCTGTGCGCTGACACCCATGTCTCCAAAAGACTGAGTGCACCCCGACTGAATCTGGGCGCCCGCCAACCCACTGCCGAGTCCGCAGTGGTGATTGGAGATGCTCCTGCGGCAGCCGGCCACGCTGAAGCGTCGGGTCCGGACCTTCAGGCCGCGTGGTTGGCTCTGGCGCGCAAGGTGATGGCCCATACGGAAGATGTGGGAGCACGGTTTGCGCAAGAGGCCAGGCGCATCCATCGCGGCGAGGCACAGGAGCGTGCTATCCGAGGCCAGGCGTCGCCGCAAGAGACTTTGCAGTTGCTCGACGAAGGGATCGCCGTGTTGCCGCTGCTGGTGCCCGAAGCCGCCAAGGAAACATTGCAGTAAGCTGCGGCGCCCATTGACCGTGGTGGACCTGCTGTTGGTGCGGGTTGGTCACGCCGTGAATTGCAGCGCAGCCAGGCGGGCATAGACGCCGCCCCGGGCGAGCAGCCCTGTGTGGGTTCCCTGCTCGACGATGCGACCGTCGTCCAGCACCACGATGCGGTCTGCGTTTTGCACCGTAGCCAGGCGATGTGCGATCACCAGTGTGGTTCGTCGGCCCGCCTGGTGCTGCAGGGCCATGTCCAGTGCGGCCTGCACCATGCGCTCGCTTTGCGCATCCAGTGCGCTGGTGGCCTCGTCCAGCAGCAGCAAGCGTGGATTTTTCAGCATCGCTCTTGCAATCGAGAGGCGTTGGCGTTGACCACCAGAAAGGCGCACCCCCCGCTCGCCCAGAAAGGTGGAATACCCCTCGGGCAGCGCAGCAAGGAAATCGTGGGCGAAAGCCGCCCGGGCCGCTGCGATCACCTCGTCGTGCGTTGCACCCGGGCCGCCGTAGCGGATGTTTTCAAAGGCCGAGGCCGAAAAAATGACGGCATCCTGAGGCACCGTGGCGATGTTTGCGCGCAATTCCTGAAGCGCCAGTTGCCGGATGTCCACGCCGTTGATGGCAATGCGGCCTTGGGCTGTAGCGCCTCGGCTGTCGTCGACGTCGTAAAAGCGCTGGAGCAGCTGGAACACGGTGGTTTTTCCCGCCCCGCTCGCGCCCACGAGGGCGACGGTTTCGCCGGGCACCAGGTGCAGTGTGAAATCCAGCAGGGCGGCATGGTCGGGCCGCGAAGGGTAGTGGAAGTTCACACCTTCGAAGTCCACCCGCAGGCCCTGGTCTCCCTTGGGCAATGGCCGAGGGTGTGCAGGGTCTGAGATGGGGGATTGGCTCGCCATCAGTTCCATCAACCGTTCGGTCGCACCTGCGGCGCGCAGCAGGTCGCCATAGACCTCCCCCAGTACGGCCACTGCGCCTGCGAGCAAAATCACATAAACCACTGTTTGTCCCAGATGTCCGGCCGTCATCTGTCCGTCCAGCACCGCCTGCGTGCCGCGGTAGAGCCCCCACAGCAAAAGGCCCGCATTGGCAATGATGATGAATGCCACGAGGAGCGCACGCGCCCGCGTGCGGCGCACGGCGACCTCAAAGGCATTTTCCGTGGCACTGTGAAAGCGCTCGCCTTCGCGCGCTTCGGCTGTGTAGCTTTGCACCACGGGGGCGGCGTTGAGCACTTCGGCCGCGATGGCGCTGGAGTCGGCCACGCGGTCCTGGCTGTCACGTGACAGGCGCCGCACCCGCCGTCCAATCCACATAGTGGGCAATACCACCAGCACCAGCACCAGGAGCACCACCGACATCACGTAGGGGTTGGTCCACACCAGCATCACCAGTGCGCCTGCGCCCATGACGGCATTGCGCAGCCCCATGGACAAGGATGAGCCCACCACCGTCTGGACCAGCGTGGTGTCGGCCGTCAGACGCGACAGCACCTCGCCGGTCTGTGTAGTTTCAAAAAATTGCGGGCTTTGCCGCAGTACATGGCTGTACACGGCATTGCGCAGGTCGGCCGTGACCCGTTCGCCCAGCCAGCTCACCATGTAAAAACGTGCGGCAGAAAAAACGCCGAGCGCGATGGCGACGCCAAACAGCGCTTGAAAATGCCCCCGCAGTGCCATCGCCTGCCCGCCCTGGTCGGATGCCATCAGGCCACCATCGATCAGATTGCGCAAAGCCAGGGGAAAAGCCAGCGTGGCAGCCGCTGCCAGCACCAGAAAGACCAGGGACAGGGCGATGCGGGCACGGTAGGGCCTGAGAAAAGGCAGCAGCCCGGACAGCGAGCGCGGAGCGCCCCGCGCCAGCCTGGGAGGGATGTTTGTCATCGGGCCAGTGTAGGCCGCGCTGCATGCATGGCGTTTCGCGCAGCCGATGGCCCTGTCGGCGAGGTGGCGACGTGAACCAATCGTGCTTGCGTAGGCATTTATACATAGGCATTTGTCCCAGTATCTGGCGTTCATCGTGGCACTTACGATGCATTGCAACAAAACGCACCCACCGAGACCTTGTGGCAAGGCTCTTTCTTCAGCATCCCCATGGAGCGATCAAGGCGCAATGAGCGACGTCATTCTTGAAACCCAAAGCCTGACCAAAGAATTCAAAGGCTTCACCGCGGTCAGCAACGTGACCCTGTCGGTGCGTCGTGGCTCCATCCACGCCCTGATCGGGCCCAACGGCGCCGGCAAGACCACTTGCTTTAACCTGCTGACCAAGTTTCTCGAGCCCACCTCGGGACTGATCCGCTTCAACGGCCAGGACATCACACGCGAGAAGCCCGCTGAGATCGCACGCCGCGGTGTGATCCGCTCGTTTCAGATTTCGGCGGTGTTCCCGCACCTGACGCTGCTGGAGAACGTGCGCATCGGCCTGCAGCGCAAGCTGGGCACCGCCTTTCATTTCTGGCGCAGCGAGCGCAGCCTTCGCCAGCTCGATGCGCGTGCCCTGGAACTGCTCACGGAAGTGGGCCTGGAAGATCTGGCCGAAGAGCTCACGGTGAATTTGCCCTACGGCCGCAAGCGTGCCCTGGAAATCGCCACCACGCTGGCCATGGAGCCTGAGCTCATGCTGCTGGACGAACCCACGCAGGGCATGGGCCACGAGGACGTGGACCGTGTCACGCAGCTGATCAAGAAAGTCTCGGCCGGCCGAACCATCCTGATGGTGGAGCACAACATGAAAGTGGTGTCCACCATTGCCGATTGCATTACGGTGCTGCAGCGTGGCGCCGTGCTGGCGGAAGGGCCTTATGCCGAAGTATCGAACAACCCCCAAGTGATGGAAGCCTACATGGGCACGACCGACGGCCAACTGCAGGGAGCCCACTGAGATGGCTACCTCTGCATCCAAAACCCCCGCACTGGAAATCCGCAACCTGCAAGCCTGGTACGGCGAATCGCATGTGTTGCATGGCGTGGACATCGTGGTACAGCCCGGCGAAGTGGTGACCTTGCTGGGGCGCAACGGCGCCGGGCGCACAACCACCATGCGGGCCGTCATGGGCCTCACGGGGGCTCGCAAGGGCTCTGTGAAGATCAATGGTGTGGAAACCATCCACATGCCAACGCACCGCATTGCGCACCTGGGCGTGGGCTATTGCCCTGAAGAGCGGGGCATTTTCTC
>DAOPUP010000177.1:0-5540 GCA_035350655.1 Acidovorax sp.
ACGGCCAGGGCAACGTGGCGCCGGGTGAGGCCGTGGATGTGATGGTGTTTGACGGGGTGATTTGAGCCCCCTGTGTCGCTTCGCGCCTTCCCCTCAGGGGACGCCACCCGTGGACCGGCAAAGCCGGCTCCACGGTGGCACTGGCCTCCAACGCGCCCATCGCTTGCGCCGCAGTGAATGCACAGCACAATGGGCGACTCCTGAGGCCACTTTCCGAAATCTTTGAGCCTATGCCCTACGCCGCCCAGCACCTTGCCCAAGCCCCCACGCGCGCCGAAGTGGACCGCCTGCCTGGCACCACCGTGCTCGAATTCGGTACGCCCTGGTGCGGCCACTGCCAGCGTGCCCAGCCGCTCATCGAGCAGGCCCTGCACGACCGCACGGATGTGACCCATGTCAAGGTGGAAGACGGCCCCGGCCAGCGCCTGGGCCGCAGTTTTGGCGTGAAGCTCTGGCCCACGCTGGTGTTGCTGCGCGCCGGGCAGGAAGTGGCACGCGTGGTGCGCCCGCAAGACGTCCAGGCCATGAACCAACTGCTCGGCGCAGGCCCGGCGGGCTGACCGGTCCCCTGAATCAGGCCTGCTCGATCACCGGAGTGCGGTGGGCCAGCCAGGCCAGCGCGCTGGTCAGCGCCGCCATCACCCCGCAAAAAATCACGATGGCCACGGGCAGGCCCAGCTGATCCGACAGCCAGCCCACGCCCAGAATGGGCACGATGGTTCCCAAATAGGCCACCACGAGGTAGGTGGACAGCAACCCCGAGCGGTTTGCGGGCCCGGCCACCTTGTTCACAATGGCAATGCCCGCCAGGTTCACCAGGCCATGGCCCGCGGCGGTGCACAGCAGGCTGAGCACAAACAACAGGGGCAGACTGGTGTGGGTTGTGGCGATCAGCAGCAGATTGCAGGCGGCCAGCAGCCCCAGCCCCGCAATGGTGCAGGTCTTGGTGTGCACCGGCCGGGCCAGCCACTGAAAGCCGGCCGAAAGAAACAAAATCATGGCAATCGACAGGCCACTCACGGCCGGCCCATGCCAGGGCACCATGTGCGCCATGAAGCTCGGTGCCAGTGACGCATAGAGCCCGAAGATGCTGAAGGTGCTGAACGCGCCCAGGCTGGCAATCAAAAACGGCCGCCGCACGGCAGGTTGCGGCAGGGTGATGCGCGGCAGCCAGTCGTGCAAGGCAAACGGTGCTGGCGCAGCGGCCGATGCCAAGGGTGCCAGCCGCACCTGGTACAGGGCATAGACGGCCAACACCCCCAGCACCACGCTGGGAACATAGGCCGTCACCAGGGGCTGCGGCACCCACTGGGCCATCAAGCCGCCCACCAGCGGCCCCAGACCAAAACCCAACGCCATGGCAAAACTCGTCATGGCCGAGGCACGCAGCACATTGCCGCTGCGGTTCAGTTGAGTGAGACCGATCGAGGCCGAGGTGGTGATCATTCCCGAGGCAATGCCAATCAGCACGCGGCTGGCCACAAACGACGCCATGCTCCAAGCCAGCGCCGACAGCAGCACACCGGCTGTGACCAGCACCAGGCCCTGGCGCAGCACCGGTAAAAATCCAAACCGGTCGCTCAGCCGCCCCAGAAAAAGCAGGCTGGCCAGCGCCCCGAACATGTACGCCACATAGATGCCCGTGATGTGGCTCGGCTGCAAGCCCCAGCGGGCCTGGTACAGCGGATACAGCGGGCTGGCCAGGGCGGTGCCCATGACCCCCACGCACATGGCGAAACAGACCCAGGCGAAGGGAGGCCAATGGCGTTGCATATGCGGTAGACAGACTGGCCGCGCGCGCGGCGAGATTCGAAAAAAAGAAAGGAAAAAACGGCAAAAGCCGCATGCACTCCGGGGGCACACACGGCTTTCTCAGCCTCCAGGGCCTTGGCCGATAGGTCGCAAAGCAAGCCATGGCGGTCGGTTGCCGGCGGCGTATTCTACGAACAACACCCCGAGGACATCGGTGCAGCCACCCCCCACCCGGACGGCCGTTGTGCCCTGGTCTGGAATGCGAAGGAAATCAGCCTCTGGCGCTTACAAATCAATCACCAATAGCTATATATTTAATAGCCTCTCAAGAGGGGCAGGCCACGATGCGGCGGGCCTTGCCGCTGCGCCCGCGTGGCACGGGCAGGCCCAGCTCTTGCAGCACCCGCAGCCGGGGCAGGCCCAGGGCCTTGGCAAAGGCCTTGAGCGCCGCGCAGCAGCGCGCCATGGCAGCCTGCCCCTCTTCGCCCGCCAAGGCCAGGCGCAACACCAGCGTGTGCCCGTCCTGCTGGCGCAGATGAAAGTCGAACACACCCGCCTCATCCTCGAGCACGGTGGACAAGGCCAGCGGCAGCAGCGTCACCGGCTGGCCGTCCTGTCCAGCCATGTGCAAAGGGTCATCCTGGCGCCCCTGCACCACCATCACCGGCAAGGGCGAACCACAACCGCAGCGCCCGGCCTGCAGCGTGACCTGGTCACCGAGGTCGTAGCGGATGAGGGGCTGCACGGTGTTGGCCAGATTGGTGAGCAGCACGCTGCATGCGGGCTGGCCCGCAGGCACGGGGCGGTGGTGCTCATCCACGGGCTCCAGCACCACCCAGTCGGCGTTCAGGTGCATCTGGCCCTGCGCGCATTCCCAGCCCAGGGTGAGGAACTCCGACGCGCCATAGCTGTTGCGCACCGGGCAGCCCAGCGCCTGCTCGATATGGGCGCGCACGGCGGGGCTCAGCGTTTCGCCGCCCGTCCAGACTTCTTTCGGCCTGATGCGCAAGGTGCCACGGGCCGCCTCGTCGGCCAGCAGCGCGGCGGCTGTGGGGTAGGTGGCCAGCACCGTGGGCGCCAACGCATTGAGGGCCGCCACCAGCTCGGGCGTGGGCAGCTGGATGGAAAAACTGCGCGTGCCCCCCGCCAGCCAGGGGTTGAGCGCCCGCATGCGCTGCACCGACACATAGCTGGCGAAATGCCCGCTGGTTGCGCCCACGAAGGCAATGCGCTCGGCCAGGCACAGCGGGTCGAGCCAACGCGACAGCGGGCGCGGCGCACAGCGGCGCAGCGCCTCCAGCGCGTCATACACGGCCATGGCCTGCGCGTCCTGCACAAAGATGCCCGGCTGGCCGCTGGTGCCCGAGCTCTCCCACACCATGTAGCGGCCCTGCCAGGGCTCGCCGATGCGCGACGGGTCGGCGGTGAAGGCGCGCAGCGCAGCCAGCGTGAGGCAGGGGTCGGTCACCCAGTCGTCAAAGCGTTCCATCAGCTGGCCGCGCGTGACCACCGGCAAGGTATGCAGCGGCGTGCGGGCCGAGGCGCCAGCCCCCAGCAGCTCACGGTAAAGGCGCGAGCCTTTCAGCGCGGCACCTAGCAGCAGGGCCAGCCGCGCCTGCTGGCGCCGCACCAGGCCCTGCGGCGCATCGCTGTTGGCCGCCATCACATCCAGCGACACCGCAGACAGGCGCAGCGGGTCGAACACGGTGCTCATGGCGGTGCCGCTCCGGCCGGCCAGCCCACGGTCTGCGCCAGCAAGACCTGCTGGTTCGTGCCCAGACCCATGGCCTGCGCCAGCGCGCCGCGGTCCAGCCAGGCCCGGATCACGGTGGCCAGCCCGGTGGATGCCGCATGCAGATAGACGTTTTGCGCCATGGCACCCGCGGCGGCGGCGGCATAGACGCTGCGCTGCTCGGCCGGCACCAGCTTCATGCGCGCGTGGTCGGCCACATAGACGAGATCGAGCGGCGCGCTGTCCACAAAATCCTGGTAGCCCGTGACGCGCCGCACATCGGCGGCCACCACGCGCTGCAGCGCATGGGCCTGGGGCGCGTAGAGGTAAAGGCCTTCAGGCAGCGCCACATACAGGTCCACCTCCTGCGCGTTCATGGCGCTGGGCGCCGTGCGCCCGCCGCTGTCAGGCCGGTTGACGCCGGCCGTAGCCCACAGCAGGTCTGACAGCACCGGCAGCTGCAGTGCCACGGGGTTGAATGCGCGTTGCGACTGCCGCCGGGCCAGCGCCTGCATGAGCGGCATGCCGCCGCCCTGCCGCGGCGCTGGCAACGCCAGCACCGGGCTGCCATCGCCCGTGGAAGGCTCGGGGCGCAACTGCCCCATCAGCCCCAGCGCCATCTTGGTCAGCGGGTTCATGTTCACTCCTGTGCACAGTTCCACCAGCGGCCATCAGAACACAGCGGCGGCCAACGGCCTAGGGGCCGGGCGCAGGCCAGCGACCGGCCGCAGCCGGGTCACGGGCCAGATTTCAGGGGAAAAGCGCCGCCAGCCCTTTATTCAGCAGCGCAGAATGCTATTAGATATGAAGCAAGCAACGCAGCACAGGCAGTGCATACCCGCAGGCTGTGGTCGAGAACTTCAGCCGCGCCCCAGGGCCTTTTCCACGCCGCGGTTCGCCAGGGCATCGGCGCGCTCGTTGCCCGGATCGCCCGAATGCCCCCGCACCCAGCGCCAGTCGATGCGATGACCGGCACCGGCAACCAGTGCATCCAGGCGCTGCCACAATTCGACGTTTTTGACGGGCTGCTTGGCGGCCGTGCGCCAGCCCCGCGCCTTCCAGCCGTGGATCCATTCGGTGATGCCCTTGCGCACATACTCGCTGTCCAGGTACAGCGTCACGGCGCAAGGCCGCTTGAGCGCAGACAGCGCCTCGATGACAGCGATCAGCTCCATGCGGTTGTTGGTGGTGCCCAGCTCGCCGCCAAAGAGTTCCTTTTCAACAGCGCCGGAGCGCAGCAACACGCCCCAGCCGCCAGGGCCCGGATTGCCCTTGCAGGCGCCATCGGTATAGATCTCGATCTGATTCAAACTTGATTCCTGTCTTCGGTTCCCGCCCCGTCACCAGGCAGCAGGCCTGTGCGGTGGGGCGGCGGGTGCGCCGCAGCGCGGTTGGCCACCGGCAGCGATGCGGCAGCGCGCTGCGGGGCAGTGCGCCAGGCGGGTTCAAGCAAGCGCATGCCATGCACGCGCTTGACGGCCACCACAAAGTACGCGGCCCCGAGTATCGGCCACCATTGCGCCCCGAACCGGTCCATCCAGGCAAATCTTTCCAGCCAGTGGCTGCTGCGCACGGCCGGCCGATAGCAGCCAAAGCGCGCCGATTCGACCTCGAAGCTCAGCAGCTGCAGCCAGTCGCGCAGCCGCCGGTAGCCCATGAATTCGCCCGCATCGGGCAGATACAGGCGGCCATGCCCCAGGCGCTGGTACAGGCGCGCCCGGTGCTGGCGCAGGGCCCACAGGCTGACCGGATTGAACCCGCTGATCACCACGCGCCCCTCGGGCACCAGCACCCGCTCGACCTCGCGCAGCGCGGCATGCGGGTCCACGCTCTGCTCCAGGGTGTGGGGCAGCAAGACCAGGTCCAGGCTGTTGTCGGCGAAAGGCAGGGCCACGGGCTCGGCCAGCAGGGCCAGCCGGCGCAAAGGATCTGTTTCGGGCAAGGTGCTGGCAGGCGCCTGGCCTGCGGGGCAGGCGCCGGGCAGCCAGGCCAGGCCGTCTTCACCCAGGGCCAGCCACTGGTGCGGCATGCGGTTGGTGCGCAGGCCATCGAGCAT
>DAOPUP010000178.1:0-5539 GCA_035350655.1 Acidovorax sp.
ACCCGCGTCATTAGCTTGGAAGGCTAGGGTTCTACCATTGAACTACTCCCGCATCAGCAGCAATCGCCACATCAACGCCGCCCAGAAAATACCGAGCCACTCTGACACATCATCCAACAACTGGTGGAGGGGACTGGATTCGAACCAGTGTAGGCGTAAGCCAACAGATTTACAGTCTGCCCCCTTTAGCCACTCGGGCACCCCTCCGAAGAATTTCGAATTATAGCACTATTTTTTACGACTTCAGCGTTCTGCCCCACAAGATATGCGGCGTACAAAGACTCTCGCAAGGCCAACTGACGAAGAAACGTCTACGGCATAGGCAATTGGTGCGGCTGGCGGGGATCGAACCCACGACCCTTGGCTTCGGAGGCCAATACTCTATCCACTGAGCTACAGCCGCCTTACGGCACTGAACCAATCATCTAATTATCGCACGAGCCGGCACCTCGAAGAACGAGACAGCCAGACGAACTGCACACACGTCTACACCGAGAGCAGCGCAACCACGGCCACCACTTCACTGGAGCCTCTTTGCACTGGGGCGCATCATCCATTTGCTCGCATGGTGAATTCCCGCCATCCATCGAGTCACGGCAACGGGGTCGCCGCCACGTCCACAAACACGGGCGGCCCGCACAGGCGCCTTCTCATCCCACCTATAATCAAAGGTTGATTTCATCAAGCCCCCCGACACACCTGAGGACGTCATGAGCGACAACAACCACCACGAAGAAGCGCATACCGGCCCGATCAAAAACCCCAAGCAGTTGCTGATCGCGGTAATTTTCTCGTTTGTGATTCCCATCTTCGCCATCATTGGCTTGGTCTTGTACGTCACTTCCGACAACAAAACCGCTGCTGGTTCGGCCAATCCTGAAAAAGCCACTGCAGAGCGCATCCAGAAGGTGGGCCTAGTGGAAATTCGTGATGCCAACCGCCCACTGCGCGCAGGCGAAGAAGTCTTCCAAGGCCAATGCGCCGCATGCCACGCTACGGGTGCGGCTGGCGCCCCCAAGCTGGGAGATGCCGCTGCCTGGGGTCCACGTATCAAGACCGGCTTCGATGCGCTGGTTCAATCTGCACTCAAAGGCAAGAATGCCATGGCACCCCAGGGTGGTGGCGAATTCAATGACACTGAAATTGCCCGTGCGGTGGCCTACATGGCAAACGCCGGCGGCGCCAAATTCGCAGAGCCTGCTGCCCCGAGCACCACGGAAACTGCCGCAGCTGCCAAATAGGCACTCAATGCCCATGGAGATCTGATCTCCGCCAAGAGCCGACCTGATGGGTCGGCTTTTTCTTTCCGCAACGAATGTTCATGCGGATGGGCCTCCAACCCTCACCAATCGTTGGTTCGCCCAGGTATCTGGCTGAAGGCATCCCGTATCAGCGCGACGTGCTGTGCACTGAGGGACTCAACACAAACCCGTACCGCGCTGGCAACTCCTCGCTTCGCACCGGCTGTGGCGACCAGATTCCCTTTTCAACGGCGTCCGCAACAATCTCGATTTCATGGGTGTGAACCAGGCCCACACCGATAACAGAGCCGAAATAGATACGACCGCACTCATCCTGCAGACATTCCCGTGCAACGGCTTTGGCCCCCGTATGGGCCACCAGCGACAAAGCGGGCTCAATCCGCCACACCCAGGGCGCGCACTCCAGTTCCACGTAGACCCTCTGCGGACCGTTCTGAAAGTACCACTGGCCCTGTGCATCCTGCTCGTAATTGCGTCCGATGAATTCGATAAGTTTCTCGTGCTGCAGCAGAGACCCCCGGCTTTTGGGAAAAGGGCCTGCCGCCTGCGCGGCATCGTCACGCAGGTACCATCGACCACGCGCATCCAGACCCAGCCAGCCATAGCAATCGGGCACGTGGGGCCATTTGGCAAGAGCCTGCTTGACGATGTCATCCATGCGCTGATTGTGCTCCGTTCGGCACATCACCAACATAGCCCCGCCCGGTGGCGGCATGCCGCGTCAGCCAACCCACAACGGCCTCTGGCATCGCTCGCACATGGCCCGGGACTCGCCCCTGTGCGAAACCCACATGACCACCCTGCTGCGGTTGCCACAAACGAACCCAAGGCCCCACCTCGTGGGCGTCAGGCAAGCTTGCAGCCGGCACAAAGGGGTCGTTGCGCGCATTGACTACCAGTGCCGGAAGGCGGATGCGGTGCAACAAGGGCTTGGCGGAGGCACGCCGCCAGTAGTCCTCGGTGCCCCTGAACCCATGCAAAGGCGCTGTAAACACGTTGTCAAACGCATACAGGTCACGCGCTTTTAGCAAGGTGTCGCGGTCAAAAAGTCCCGGATACTGCGCAAGTTTCTGCAACGCCTTGGGGATCAGCGTGCGCATGAACATGCGTGTGTACAGCTGCCGATTGAAACCTTGGCCGATCGCCCTGCCGCTGGCTGCCAGATCCAAGGGCGCGCACACCGCGGCCACTGCATCCACGCTGGCCCGCGCCCGCGCACCGGCCTCTCCGGCCCAGCGCAACAAGGCATTGCCTCCCAGCGAAACCCCCACTGCCATCAGCGGCCCACGATGGGCCGAGCGCAAGCGTTCAAGCATCCAGCCGATCTCTGCGTAATCGCCCGAATGATAGGCACGGGGCGCACGGTTGATTTCGCCGCTGCAGCCACGAAAATGCGGCAGCGCGCAGGCCCAACCCCGCTCGCGTGCGACATCTGCAAAGGCCTCGCCATAGTGACTGCGAGAAGATCCCTCCAGGCCGTGAAAGACCACCAGCAAGGGCCGCTGCAGACCCGGCACAGCGCCGTCTTCGACATAGTCGACATCAACGAAATCCTCATCTGGCGTGGTCCAGCGCTCACGCCTGTAAGACAGCGGTACCCCCGCCACACGCCGCGCATACAGCGCAGGCCAGATCGTCTGCAGTTGCCCACCTGGCAGCCAGCGTGGCGCCACATAGTTCAAGGCATCCTGTGCGCTGACAATGGTCGTCGTAGTCATGACCTCCCCGCACTCAGCGCTTCGCATGGGCAGTGCGCCATTGGGCGCATGGCATCCAGCAGCGCACCGGGGCTCGCTTGGCCCTCCACCACGCGCCAGCCTTCAAACATCTTGGAGAGACGTCGATCGCCATGGGCACTGCTTGATGCCCCACCTTCGGCCACCCATCTGAAGCGCCTCGACCGGCACGCGCCCCCAACAGGCGCAGGCGGCCGTGGTGCACACAGACGATGCCCTTATCCACTGCCCAGAAGGATATCCGCGATGCGAGGCCACCGTGCCGCAGCGCGTCGTAGAACCCAGCTTCAATGTCGTCAAAGCCGCTCAATAAGACAGCTCCGGGCCGTGAACGGGTCATGGAATGGCGAGAATGTGGCGAAGCTGGTATTGTGCTTTGCATTGGTCAACGCCGCTGCCGGCAGGTTGGACGACCCCGCCTGCTTTGCGCCAGCATCCCCTGGCACGCTGGCCCTTGCACAACCCGCTTTTTCAGACAGAGGTCCGCCACCATGAAACGTCTACTTGCCCTGCTCGCAACTGCTTTGCTGCTGACAGGCTGCGGCTACAACGATTTTCAACGCCTGGACGAACAATCCAAGGCCGCCTGGAGCGAGGTGCTCAACCAGTACCAGCGGCGCGCCGATCTGGTGCCTAACATCGTTGCCACCGTGAAAGGCGAAGCCAGTTTCGAGCAGGACACCCTCACCAAGGTGATCGAGGCCCGCTCCAAGGCCACCGCTATCCAGGTGACGCCGGCAACCCTCAATGACCCCGCTGCATTTGCCAAATTTCAAGCGGCGCAGGGAGAGTTGTCAGGGGCGCTGTCGCGGTTGATGGTGGTGGCCGAGCGCTACCCCACATTGCAAGCGAATCAGGGTTTTCGCGATCTTCGCGTCACGCTCGAAGGCACAGAAAACCGCATCACGGTGGCACGCAACCGCTACATCCAGACCGTGCAGGAATACAACGTGCTGGCACGCAGCTTTCCCAGCAACCTGACCGCCATGGTGTTCAGTTACGCGCCCAAGCCCAGCTTCAGCGTCCAGAATGAGGCGCAGATCACGGCGCCTCCTGCGGTCGATTTTTCGGCTTCCAAACCCTGATCTTGGGTCATTTATGCCTGTAGCGCTTATTCGACTTGCGCTATTAGCTATATTATTTATAGCATCTGGGTGCAGCGGTGTCCGAGCCGAAACGCTGCAACCGGTGCCCGCGCTCACCGCCCGCGTGCTGGACCAGACCGGCACCCTGAGCACCAGCCAGCTGCAGGCACTGGAGCAGCAGCTGGCAGCCCTCGAACAATCCAAGGGCTCGCAGGTGGTGGTGCTGATGCTGGCCACCACGGCACCTGAGGACATTGCCAGCTATGCCAACCGCGTCGCCAACGCATGGAAGATAGGGCGCCGGGCCGTCGGTGACGGCGTGCTTATTATTGTGGCCAAAGACGACCGCAAGATGCGTGTGGAGGTGGCCAAGACGCTGGAAGGCGCCATTCCTGACATTGCTGCGGCCCGCATCATCGACACCGCGATGAAGCCGCGCTTTCGCGACGGCGATTTTGCGGGTGGCCTGCAAGCGGCAGTGACCCAGATCGCCGCCCGCATTGCGGGCGAAACCCTGCCCGAGCCGCCAACTTCCGCCCGCGCGCCCGGCGAAAACAGCGCTATCGACTGGGGCGAATGGGCCATTTTCTTGTTTCTGGGCGTCGCAGCGCTGAGCCCCGTAGCTCGCGCCCTGTTCGGCAATGCCCTCGGCACTGTGCTGACAGGCTCTGTCGCTGCCGTGGTAGCTTATATGGCCACTGCCAGCGTCCTGTTGGCGGGATTGGCGGGGTTGGCAGCATTGGTCTACACGCTGCTCAGTGCCTCATCCCGCGCAATGCCCAGCCGTGGGCACGGCGGTGGATGGGGGGGCGGTATGGGTGGCGGTGGCAGGGGCCCGTCCGCTGGGGGCGGATTCAGCTCCGGCGGTGGCGGCGATTTTGGGGGCGGTGGCGCCTCGGGAGACTGGTGAACATGACAGGTCCTGTCTCCTTCTTCGCAGGCGTTGCCCGCCTCTTTCGGCACCGCTGGAATGACCTGTTCGTGCGCCACACCCTGCCAACCAGTGCCCTGCAACGCCTCACGGTCCGCATCGCCGCCAGCGAACAGCGCCACACCGGGCAAATCCGTATTTGCGCCGAAGGGGGCCTGCCCTGGAGCTATCTGCTGCGCAATGCGCCCGTCCGCGAGCGCGCACTGATGATGTTCAGCAAGCTGCGCGTCTGGGATACCGAACACAACAACGGAGTGCTCATTTACCTTCTGCTCGCGGAACACTCGATCGATATCGTCGCAGACCGCGGGCTGCTGGCACATGTCAGCACCACAGAGTGGCAGCAGCTGATTGCGCGCATGTCCTGTGCCTTTCGTGCAGGCCAGTTCGAGCAAGGCCTGGACAGTGCCGTGGACCAGGTGGGCGCCCTGCTGTGCCACCATTTTCCAGCCCAGCCGGGCATGCAGCGCCCCAACGAATTACCCGACGAACCGCATATTTCATGAGCTTCGCGGGCCCACAACG
>DAOPUP010000179.1:0-5518 GCA_035350655.1 Acidovorax sp.
CCGAACAGGCTCACGCCGGGCAGGTTGCGCAGCAGGCCGGCGGTGTCGCTGCTGGAACTGCGGCCAGACTGAAGGGTGTGGGCGTCCAGGTGGTTGGCGCCCACGGGTTCCACGGTGGCCTTGGTGGTGATGGTCTGGAGCGTGGCCTCTTGTTGTGCGAGGGTGGCAAAGGGAAGGGCTGCCAACAGGGCGCACAAGGGGCGCAGGGCGGCAGGGAATGCGCGGCCGCGGTGGGCGTGCGAACGGGTGTGCACAAGGGGGTGCAAAAAGTGGTGGGTATTCATGACAGTGATGCGGAAAAGGTTGGGCGCCGAGCCCATGCAGCAGCGCCGCGGCCGAAGGCGGCGGGCACTGCCGAAAAAAGGAGATGTTTAGCTCAGGCGCAAGCCGGAGGGGCCTGCGCGGGCGGGCGCAGGTTGGCGTGCCGTGGCGAGATGGCAACGCTGGGGGCGATCCTGATGCGGTAGAGCGCCTCTTCCTGAACAGCTGCCAGTGCGGTGGGCAGGCTGGGTGGCGTCAAGCTGGCCGCCGCCGCGCTGCAGACCGGGCAGTTCAGCCAGCCGCCTCCGGTGTGGTGGGCTGTTGAGGTGTCCGGTGCCTGCCCCGCATGGGGCGCGGGCTGTGCCGAGCAGACATCGCGCAACCAGGCCTGCTCCGAAAGCATCTGACCCAGATGCGCCGTACTCATCTGCGCCATCCAGAGCTGGGCAAACAGCGCCAGCATGGTCAATGCCATGGCCAGGCGGTGGTTGCGAGGGCGAAATGGGTGCGATTTCACGCGGGGGATTCTGGCATGGAAGGCTGGCCATGCCCTTGCGGGGCATCAAGCGCTATGGCGCCGCCGCCGCAGCGGCATGCCGAAAATCTCCGTCCATCCGCTCCTGCTGGCCGCCTGGGGTATTCTCTGGCTGGCCTCTTCCGGGCACTGCCCGCCACCCGCCCCTCCATCATTCGCTGTGCCTGCTGCCACCATCGACATCTCCCGCATCCGCGCCATCACCCTGGATCTGGACGACACGCTGTGGCCCATCTGGCCCACCATCACCCGGGCCGAGGCGGTATTGCTGCAATGGCTCACCGAGCATGCCCCCGCCACCGCCGCCTTGTATTCCGACACGGCGGCGTTGCGCTCCATCCGCAACCAGATGGTGGGCCTGCGCCCCGACCTGCGCCATGACCTGAGCGCCCTGCGGCGCGAGTCCATCCGCCTGGCCCTGACCCAGGCAGGGGATGACGCGGCGCTGGCCGAGCCCGCATTCGAGCTGTTTTTTGCCGAGCGCCAGCGGGTCGAGTTGTTTGACGACGCCCACCCGACGCTGGCGTTCCTGTCGCAGCGCTACCCGGTGGTGGCCTTGTCCAACGGCAATGCCGATGTGCACCGCGTGGGCATCGGCCATTATTTCAAGGCCAGCATCAGCGCACAGGCGTTCGGTGTGGCCAAGCCCGACCCGCGCATCTTTCATGCCGCCGCCAGCGCCCTGGGCGTGGCGCCCCATGAGGTACTGCATGTGGGCGACGATGCCACGCTGGACGCGCTGGCGGCCATCAGCGCGGGCATGCAGGCCGTATGGCTGAACACCAGCGGGCAGGCCTGGCCGCACACCACAGCCCCCCATGCCACGGTGACCAGCCTCACCGCGCTGTGCCATCTGCTGGACGGCCCGGCGGCGCCTGCGCAACCGCCTCTTTCAATGCTTGCCGGAAAACCCGATGCGTTTTAATCCCCCCCCCTTGCCCATCGTCCGCTCCATCGCCCTGATGCAACCGCTGGTCTGGCTGGCGCTGGGCTGGCGCGACATGGCGCGCGCCGGCTGGATCAGTTTCGCCCATGGGCTGGCCATCACGTTGCTGGGCGGTGCCATCATGGCCGTGGCCTACAACCGTTTCTGGCTGCTGGCGGGCGCGCTGTCGGGCTTTCTGGTGGTGGCGCCCGTGCTGGCGACCAGCCTGTATGCGCTGAGCCGGGCGCTGGAGCGCAATGAACGCGCCAACACCGCGGTGGTGCTGAAAACCTGGCTCAACTGGCAGAGCAGCCATGTCAACAAATGGGGCAACGACTATTGGTGCATGGTGCAGTTCGGCGCCCTGCTGGCCCTGGCCGCCACGGGCTGGGTGGTGACCTCGGCGGCCCTGATCACCTTGCTGGCACCGGTGCCTATCGAGACGCCGCGCGACTTTCTGCTGCATGTGGTGCTGGCCCGTGAGGGCTGGCTGTTTGAGCTGTGGCTGGCGCTGGGCAGCCTGATGGCCGCCCCCATTTTTCTGTCCAGCGTGGTGGCCATGCCCTTGCTGCTGGACCGGCGCGCCAGCCTGCGTCAGGCCATCCTCACGAGCTGGCAGGCGGTGCTGGCCAATCCGGTGGCCATGGCGCTGTGGGCCGCGCTGATCTTGGGCTTCACCCTGCTGGGGCTCGGTTCGTTGTTGCTGGGAATGATTGCCGTCATGCCCATGCTGGGCCATGCCAGCTGGCATGCCTACCGCGACCTGGTGGATGTCTCCACTTTGCCGCCCCGCGAAGCCGAACGCAGCACGCCGGCTGAAGGGGGACGCTCGTGATTTTTGGATTCACCGAAGCGCAGATTTCGAGCTTCTTTCTCACCTACGGGGTGGGCGCCTTCATCCTGTACATGATTTTCATCATCGCGCAGCTGGCCTGGTCTTCGAAGGCGGGCCGGTTCGGCACCTTCGTCATGTTTCTGGGGCTGGGTGTGGGATTCCTGGGGTTTCTGGCCAAGGTCGCGATCCAGTGGTGGCTGGAGAAATGACGCTGTCACCCGGCGCGCCTGCGGGCCGGGCAAAGCGCTGAAGCCACCCTTGCCGCAGGCACCGCCCCCCCGTTTCGGAGCCTGGCGGCAAGAGAACCCGGGCCGTGCACCCGGGCCGCGCTCAGTCGGGTTTGACCTTGGCGCGCAGCAGCACTTTCTTCCAGCGCGCCTGCTCGGCCGCAATGAACTGGGCAAACTGCGCGGGCGTGCCGCCAATGGCCTCTGCCGCATCGGCACCGAGGCGCTTGAGCGATTCGGGTGCCTTGACGGCCTTCATGGTTTCGGCGGAGAGCTTGTCCAGGTGCTCCTGCGCCAGGCTGGCGGGGGCCAGCATGCCGTACCACTGCGTCATCTCGAAACCGGGGAAGCCCTGTTCGGCCACGGTAGGCACATCGGGCAGCTGGGGTAGGCGCTGGGCCGAGCCGGTGGCGATGCAGCGCACCTTGCCCGACTTGATGAATGGCAGCATGGCAGCGGCCCCCACGGCAGCGGCATCAAGCCGGCCCGAGAGCAGGTCGGTCATCATGGGGCCGGTGCCGCGGTAGGGCACATGCAGCATGAACAGTTCGGCCGTCATCTTGAGGTATTCAAACGCCAGGTGCCCCGCGCTGCCATTGCCCGCCGAGCCATAGCTGAACTTGCCCGGGTTCTTCTTCACATAGGCAATGAACTCCTTGAGATTCCTGGCCGGCACATCGGGGTGCACCACGTACAGGCTGGGCACCTTGGCCAGCAGGCTGACGGGCTTGAAGTCCTTGTTGGCGTCGTAGGGCAGTTTGTCGAAGATGAAGGGGTTCACCGCCAGCGTGCCGATGTGGCCCAGGATCAGCGTGTGCTGGTCTTCTGCGCGCGCCACCTCCTGCATGGCAATGTTGCCGGCGGCACCGGGCTTGTTGTCCACAAACACGCTCTGGCCCAGCGTCTTGGACAGCTCGGCGGCGGTGGAACGGGCCACGATTTCCGAGCTGCCGCCCGGCGCAAAAGGCACGACAAAGCGCACCGACTTGGAAGGCCAGGTGGCCTGTGCCCAAGCAGCTGCGGGCAACAGGCCGCCCAGGGCCAGCGCGCCGCTGGCGCCCAGCAGCTGGCGACGGTTGGGGGCAAAGTGCGTGGAGTGATCTGAATGCATGGAGGGGTTTCCGTCAAAGGGCGCATACGGCATGCGCGCCGTGTGATGGTGCCCGGTCTGGCTGTCGAAATGCTGTCAGCGGCATGGGTAGTTTCCCGGGGGCAGCCGCGCGGTTGGGCGTCCCCGCGGGCTGCGAGGCCGTTCAGGCGCTGGGCAGGCAGGCCGCTATGGCCGTGCCGCTGCGCACGGCGCCCTCGAGCGTGGCGGGGTAGGGGCCTTGCACATAGTCGCCGCAGGCGCTCAGCCCTGGCAGCACCTGCAGGCCGGGCCGCTGCAGGCCGGGGGTGCAGGCAAAGGTGGCGCGCTTTTCCACCACAGTCTGCACGGCCTGCAAGCCGGGCAGCGCCAGTTGCGTGGCGGCCTGCTGCAGCACCTGCTGCTCGAGCCGGGCCCGGTCGCCGTCGCTGGCGCTGACCACAAACGCCAGCAGCCCCTGCTGGCCATTGAGCGGGCCCCGGTCGAACACGAATTGCGCGGGCCGGTCTGCGGTGTGGCGCAGCGCCAGCATGGGCCGGGGCAGGCGCGCGCCGCTGGCGTGGGCATAGACGGTGGTGATGGCTTCAAAGCGCAAGGCGCTGGCTGCGGCGCTCCAGCGGCGTGCATCGGCCAGCCCGGGCAGGTTGGCCAGACCCTGCACCAGGCGGCTGGCCTCCCAAGAGGGGCAGGCCAGCGTGATGTGGTCAAACGCTTCGGGGGGGGCTGCGGCGTCGGGGCCGCTGCCGGCGCACACTGCCTGCCAGCGCCCGCCCGGCAGGGGCTGCAAGCGCTGCACGCGTTGCCCGGTCATGGCCTGGCCGCCTTGCTGCTGCAGCCAGCGCGCTGCCGCCTCGGGAAAGAGTGCGCCCAGGTCGGTGCGCGGCAGCAGCAGGTTAGAGCCGCCCCGGCCGCTGAACAGGCTGTCTTGCAGTACGCGCAGAAACACCTGGCCGCTGGCCTCGCGGGCGGGGGTGTTCAGGGCCGACACACACAGCGGATCGATGAACTCGGCCATCAGGCGCGGGGTGAGCGCGGCGCACAGCTGTGCCACCGACAGGTGCGGCGCGCAGCGAAAGCCACGCAGTTGCCAGGTGGTGGCTGAGCGCAGCAGCGCCAGCTTGTCGCGCCAATGCCAGCCAGGGGCGCGGGCAAGGCCCAGCAAGGCATCCAGCGGCGGGGGCAGGTCGGGCAGCTGCAGCCCCTGGCCATCAGGAAACTGCAGCGTGAGCGGCAGGCGCAGCAGGGCGGTGTCGGGGTCCACCCCCACCAGGCGCATCAGGCGCAGGCACTCGGAGTAGGCGCCAATCAGGATGTGCTGGCCGTTGTCGAGCATGACCGGCGTGCCGTCCGGCAGCGCACCCGGTACGGCCCGCGCACGGCCGCCCACGGTGCGCCCCGCCTCGAACACGGTGACCTGCCGGCCCGCCTGCTGGTGCGCCACAGCCGCAGCCATGCCGGCCCAGCCGGCGCCAATCACCGCGACTTTCACGGCCGCTTTCATGAGTGCAGCACGGCGACTACATCCGGCCCAAGGCCTGCACCTTCCACGCCAGCCAGAGCTTGCGCAGCGGCGTGAGGCGGATGCGCTGGTGCAGCACCTGAAAGTTCTCGTGCTCGATCTCGCGCAGCAGCGTGCGGTAGATGCTGG
>DAOPUP010000180.1:0-5473 GCA_035350655.1 Acidovorax sp.
GCCACCTTGTCGGGGTGGCCTTCGGAGACGGATTCCGAGGTAAAAAGAAAGTCGTTCGCCATTTGAATAAACTCCTGTGTTCCGGCATCTAGGGCGTTGCCCTCACCCCGAAGGAGCTTTGGCGAACGCTTTAGCAGATTTTTTTAACGTCGCCCTGCAAGTTGCTCATTTAACTCAGCGACCCCGCCATTTTAATGCCAGTCGTCTTTCGTTTCTTTTCCATCTTTCCGCTGTGGTTGCTGCATGCCCTGGGCGCGGCCATGGGCTGGGTGGCGTTTTGTGCGTCGCCCACCTACCGGCGACGCTTCCTGGCGAATTCGGCGCTGGCCGGTTACACGTGGGGCGCGGTGCGCGCTGCTGTGGCCCATGCGGGGCGCATGGTTGCCGAGCTGCCGCGGCTGTGGCTGGGCGCGCCGCTGCCTTGTCGCATCGACGGCGAGGCCTGTGTGGAGCAGGCCTACGCTGCCGGGCGCGGCATTGTGTTTCTGACCCCCCACCAGGGCTGCTTCGAGCTGTCTGCCCAGGTGGCAGCACGCCGCTGGAGTGCCGAGCGCGGCCCCATCACGGTGCTGTACCGCCCCGCGCGCCAGCCTTGGCTGGCCCGGGTGATGGAGACCGCCCGCAATCGCCCCGGCATGCTGGCGGTGCCCACCACGCTGTCGGGCGTGCGCCAGATGATCAAGGCGCTGCGCCGCGGCGAGGCGGTAGGGCTGCTGCCGGACCAGGTGCCGCCCGATGGTCAGGGTGTTTGGTCGCCCTTTTTTGGCCGTGATGCTTACACCATGACGCTGGCTGTGCGTCTGGCCCAGCAGACCGGTGCGGCCGTGCTGCTGGCGCGCTGCGAGCGCCTGCCTTGGGGCCTTGGCTTTGTTACCCACTTCGAGCCTTTGCCTGCGCCGCTGGACGAGCGGCTGGAAAGCGCTGTTTTGCAGATCAACCAGGCCATGGAACATCTCATCCGCCAATGTCCCGAGCAGTACCTGTGGGGCTACGCCCGCTACAAGCAGCCGCGTGCTGAAGTGGCAGCCGGGGAGGCCGCATGACCGGGCGCCTGGGTGTGTGGTTCATGCGGGTGCTGGCGCATCTGCCCTTGCCCTTGCTGCGGGCGCTGGGCTGGTGCCTGGGCCAGTTGCTGTATCTGTTGGCCGTGCCGCGCCGCAAGGTGGCACTGCGCAACCTGGCGTTGTGTTTCCCCGATGCGCCCGCTACGCAACGGCGCCGCTGGGCGCGTGAAACCTTCGTCGTGTTCTGCCAGACCTGGCTCGATCGCAGCTGGCTGTGGTTTGCCCCGCGCGAGGTGGTGCAGCGGCGGGTGCGGTTGCAGGGCGCTCTGGCCGAACTGGAGGGTGACCGCCCCACCATCATCTTTGCCCCGCATTTTTATGGCATGGACGCCGGGGGCACGGCGCTCACGCTGCACACGCCGCGCGCATTCACGTCCATCTTTTCCACCCACCCCGATCCGGCCGTGGATGCCTGGTTCATGGCGGGGCGCCAGCGCTTTGGCGATGTGCGCATGCTCAACCGGGCCGATGGCGTCAAGCCCATCCTTTCCAACCTGCGCAAGGGCGGGCTGCTGTACCTGCTGTCCGACATGGACTTTGGCCCCGGCGAGTCGATCTTCGTTCCGTTCTACGGCATTCCGACGGCCACCGTGCCCTCGCTACCACGGTTCGCGCGGCTGGGTCGCGCCAAGGTGATCGGGATGTACACGCGCCTCACTTCGACGGGCTATGTGGCCGAGATCACCCCGGCCTGGGAGCACTATCCGTCCGACGATGTGGAAGCCGACACGGCGCAGATGAACCTGCGTCTGCAGAGCTATATTGACACCATGCCTGGGCAGTATTACTGGGTGCACAAGCGGTTCAAGACGCGGCCCGCTGGCGAGCCGTCGGTGTATTGAAATGTGCCACCGTCAGGCCAGTGCCTAGTCTTGCTCGGAATCCCCTGGGCTTTCGAGGGGAGATTCGGGGGGCCCGTCTGTGGCAGAGGGCGTCGGCAACACTGGGTGTGCCCATTGCCACAGCAGTTGGGCCACCTCGTCCACGCCCTGCTTCTTGAGGGCCGAGAACATCTTGACCTCGCCGCCGCCGGCTTGCAGTCGCGTGATCGAAAGCACCTTGGCCTGTTCGGCGCGGGTGAGCTTGTCCGCCTTGGTCAGCACGATCAGGAATTTCAGGCCTTCCTCGACACGCGGGCGGACCACTTCGAGCAGGGCCTCGTCCAGTTCGGTCAGTCCCAGGCGCGGGTCGCACAGCAGCACGATGCCCGTGAGGCCAGGGCGACTGACCAGGTAGTTCACCATCACCTGTTGCCAGCGCACCTTGTCCGAGCGCGACACTGCGGCATAGCCGTAGCCGGGCAGGTCGGCCAGCACGGCATCGGTCACGCCCTGTTTCCCCAGCGAGAACAGGTTGATGTGTTGCGTGCGCCCGGGCTTTTTGGAGGCAAACGCCAGCTGTTTTTGCTGGGTCAGCGTGTTGATGCAGGTGGACTTGCCGGCGTTGGAGCGCCCCACAAAGGCGATTTCGGGCACGTCGATCGGCGGCAAATGGTGCAGTTGCGCGGCAGTGGTCAGGAATTTTGCGGTGTGCATCCAACCCATGGCAATCTTGGCGTCAGGTGCGGGCGGAAGGAGGCCAGCAACTGGCGCGGTGGAGGGTGTTGTCATGGAAAATTCGGATGCGTTGGAGCCTCATTGTAGAATCGCATGGTTTTGCGGACCTAAATACAGACACTCGATATGAAGTTGCTCGCCTCTATGCTGATGGCTGCCGCACTGGCAGCGCCCGCTTTCCCGGCTTTTTCTGCGGGCGAAACCCCTGCGGCGCCGACCAAGGTGGCCAAGCCTGACCTGGTCAAGGGCGAGGCCAGCTTCACTGCGGTGTGCGCTGCTTGCCACGGTGCAGATGGCAACTCTGCCATTGCGGCCAACCCGAAGCTGTCACAACAGCACCCGGAATATCTGGTCAAGCAGTTGCAGGAATTCAAGTCCGGCAAACGCAACAACGCCATCATGACCGGCTTTGCGTCGATGCTGACCGACGAAGACATGAAGAACATCGCCTACTGGGCGGCATCCAAGCCCGCCAAGGCGGGGGCTGCGTCCGATAAGGCCTTGGTGGCCCTGGGTGAGCGCATCTACCGCGGCGGCATTGCGGATCGCCAGATCGCTGCCTGCGCTGGCTGCCACAGCCCCAATGGCGCTGGCATTCCGGCCCAGTACCCGCGCCTGTCGGGCCAGCATGCCGACTACACGGCATCGCAATTGAAAATGTTCCGCGACGGCTCGCGCGCCAACAGCAACCAGATGACCCAGGTGGCTGCCAAGCTCAACGATCGGGAAATCAAGGCAGTGGCCGACTACATTGCCGGGCTGCGCTGAGTTGCGGTGTTTTTTTCGGCTCCGCCAGCCGGGAAGTCCGGAACCAACCGCCAATAACAAACCCCAAGACGGGCGGGTCCATCGTTCAGATGGCCCCGCCCTTTTTCTTTAGTGCCCGCGTTCACATTCCATGTCTGACATCACCCACGGCGTTCGAGTTCGTTCTGGCTCCCAGGCCCTGCGTGCAGGTGTCGAGATGTTGTCGTCCATGCGTTTTGCTATTTCGCTTTTGACAGTGATCTGCATTGCGTCGGTGATTGGCACGGTGCTGAAGCAGCATGAGCCTGCGGTGAACTACGTGAACCAGTTCGGCCCGTTCTGGGCAGAGCTCTTTGCGGCAATCCAGCTCAATGCGGTGTACAGCGCCTGGTGGTTTCTGCTGATCCTGGCTTTCCTGGTGGTCAGCACCTCTTTGTGCATTGCGCGCAACACACCGAAAATTCTGGTGGACCTCAAGGTTTACAAGGAAAACATCCGTGAGCAAAGCCTCAGGGCTTTCCATCACAAGGCCGAAGCGCCGCTGGCTGAATCGGCCGAAGCCGCAGCGCGGCGTATTGGCAGCACCCTCGCCAGTGGTGGCTGGAAGGTGAAGCTGCAGCAGCGGGAGTCGGCCAAGGGCGATGGTGCCGGCTGGATGGTGGCGGCCAAGGCGGGGTCGGCCAACAAGATCGGCTATATCGCGGCCCACAGCGCCATCGTGTTGATCTGTCTTGGCGGCTTGTTCGATGGCGACCTGATCGTGCGTGCCCAGATGCTGTTGGGCGGGAAGACCCCTTTTGCTGGCGGTGGCTTGATTTCCGAGGTGAAGCCCGAGCACCGCCTGTCCGAACGCAACCCCACGTTCCGCGGCAACCTGGTGGTGTCCGAGGGCACGCAGTCGAGTACCGCCATCCTGAGCCAGTCCGACGGTGTGCTGTTGCAGGATCTACCCTTTGCCATTGAACTCAAAAAGTTCATCGTGGAGCATTACTCCACCGGCATGCCCAAGCTGTTCGCCAGCGAGATCATCATCCACGACAAGGCCACCGGCGCGAAAACGCCTGCCCGCGTCGAGGTGAATCACCCGGCCAGCTACAAGGGCGTCGAGATTTACCAGTCGAGTTTTGACGATGGCGGCTCGCACCTCAAGCTGCGCGCCGTGCCGATGGTGGCGGGTGCGAAGGCGTTCGATGTCGAGGGTACGGTGGGCGGATCGACCGAACTGGTTGGCAGGGGTGGGGCCGCAGGCGGCGAGAAGCTCACGCTCGAATTCACGGCCCTGCGCACGATCAACGTCGAGAATTTTTCCGGTGCTGCAGGCGCGCCTGGATCGGGCGCCGATGTGCGCAAGGTGGATCTGCGCGAGTCGGTGGAGTCGCGTCTCGGCGCCGCCAACAAGACCGTGACCAAAAAGGAGCTGCGTAACGTAGGCCCCAGCGTGAGCTACAAGCTGCGCGATGCGGCAGGCCAGGCGCGTGAGTTCCACAATTACATGCTGCCGGTGGACACTGGCGACGGCGTGCCCGTGTTTCTGCTGGGGGTGCGCGAGTCTCCTGCAGATCCGTTCCGTTACCTGCGGGTCCCGGCCGATGAGCAGGGCTCCATGGAGGGCTTCATGCGCCTGCACGCGGCGCTGGGCGATGCGGCTGCGCGTGAGCAGGCCGTGCGCCGTTATGTGTCGCAGTCGGTGGAGGCGTCGCGTCCCGAATTGGCCGAACAGCTGTTGCAATCCGCGTTGCGGGCACTCGCGCTGTTTGCCGGCAGCAACGGGCCCGAGGGCCGGAAGATCGGTGGCCTGCAGGCCATTTCCGATTTCATGGAGGCCAACGTGCCCGAGGCTGAGCGCTCCCGGGCCGGGGAGGTGCTGGTGCGCATTCTGAACGGCGCCCTGTTCGAACTGGCCCAGCTTTCGCGCGAACGTGCCGGCCTCAAACCGATGGACCAGAGCGACCAGACACAGGCGTTCATGACTCAGGCGGTGCTCTCGCTCAGTGATGCTCAGATCTACCCCGCGCCCCTGGCTTTTGAGCTCAAGGACTTCACCCAGGTGCAGGCCAGCGTTTTTCAGGTGGCGCGAGCCCCTGGCAAGAACATTGTCTATCTGGG
>DAOPUP010000181.1:0-5467 GCA_035350655.1 Acidovorax sp.
TCAAGACCGTGGAAGCGCACCGCGCCAACATCATGGAAAAGCTCAACGCCAACACCGTCGCCGACCTGCTCAAGATTGCCCTGGGCCAGAATGCGCCCAAGAGCTGATCGCTACTTATTTAATAGCTAACAGTGCATACAAATAAAGCACTACAGGCCCATTTCACTTGTATTTTCTGACATGACCGCACAACTCATCGACGGCAACGCCCTGTCCCGCCAATTGCGCACCGAAGTGGCCCAACGCGCCGCAGCCCTGAAAGACCGGGGTGTCACGCCTGGCTTGGCCGTGGTGCTGGTGGGCGACAACTCCGCCTCGCAGGTCTATGTGCGCAACAAGGTCAAGGCCTGCGAAGACAGCGGTCTGCATTCGGTGCTGGAAAAATACGCAGCCGACATGACCGAAGCCGCACTGCTGGCGCGCGTGCAGGCGCTCAACAACGACCCCAGCATCCACGGCATCCTGGTGCAGCTGCCACTGCCCGCGCACATCGATGCGCAAAAAGTCATCGAAGCCATCTCGCCCGCCAAGGATGTCGATGGTTTTCACATCGCCAGCGCCGGCGCGCTGATGACCGGCATGCCGGGTTTCTGGCCCTGCACGCCCTATGGCTGCATGAAGATGCTCGAATCGCTCAATGACGGCAAGGGCTACGACCTGCGGGGCAAGCATGCGGTGGTCATTGGCCGCAGCAACATCGTGGGCAAGCCCATGGCTCTGATGCTGCTGCAAAAAGATGCCACCGTGACCGTCTGCCACTCGCGCACGGCCGACCTCAAGGCCCAGACCCTGCAGGCCGACGTGATCGTGGCCGCCGTGGGCAAGCGCAACGTGCTCACGGCCGACATGGTCAAGCCCGGCGCCGTGGTGATCGACGTGGGCATGAACCGCAACGACGACGGCAAGCTGTGCGGCGATGTGGATTTCAATGGCGTCAAAGAGGTGGCTGGCTGGATCACCCCTGTACCCGGAGGGGTGGGGCCCATGACCATTACCATGCTGCTGGTCAACACGCTGGAAGCCGCCGAGCGCACCGCTGGCGCCTGAAGCCCGCACTTTTCAGCGGCATCGCAACTTGAACCCGCGCCGCAGGGCGCCATCTAGAACCGCATGAGCAACGCCCTCCTCGACTTCTCCGACCTCCCCCAGTTTGACCGCATCACGCCGGACGACGTCGCCCCTGCGATCGATGTGTTGCTGGAGAAGGCCAATGCGGCCCTCGAAACCGTCACGACCGACGAATTTCCGGCCCGCTGGAATGCCATTGCCAAGGTGCTGGACGTTGCCACCGAGCACCTGGGAACCGCCTGGGGGGCCATAAGCCATCTCAACAGCGTGGCCGACACGCCGGAACTGCGGGCCGCCTACAACGCGGCGTTGCCCCGCGTGACCGAATTCTGGACCCGCCTGGGCGCCGATGAGCGCCTGTATGCCAAGTACAAGGCGATTGACCCAGCCACGCTGTCCCCTGAGCAGCGCCAGGCCCACAAGAACGCAGTGCGCAATTTTGTCCTCAGCGGCGCCGAGCTCACCGGTGCCGCGAAGGAGCGGTTTGCCCAGATCCAGGAGCGGCAGGCCGAGTTGAGCCAGAAATTCAGCGAGAACGCGCTCGACGCCACCGATGCTTTTGCCTACTACGCCAGTGCAGAAGAACTCGATGGCGTGCCCGTAGATGTGCAGCAAACAGCGCTGGCGGCGGCCCAAGCCGAAGGCAAGAGCGGCTACAAGCTCACGCTCAAGATGCCCTGCTATCTGCCGGTGATGCAATTCGCCACCCGCAGTGCCCTGCGCGAGACGCTGTACCGCGCTTACGTGACGCGTGCATCCGACCAGGCCGAGGGCGATGCACGTCGTTTCGACAACTCGGCGCTCATCCGTGAAATCCTCGAACTGCGCCACGAAGAAGCCCGCCTGCTCGGCTACGACAATTTCGGACAGGTGTCGGTGGTGCCCAAGATGGCCGAGTCCCCGGACGAGGTCGTCTCCTTTCTGCGCGATCTGGCGCGCCGCGCCCGTCCCTACGCCGAAAAAGACGTGGCCGATCTGCGCGATTTCGCCGCCAGCCAACTGGGCCTGCGCGATACACAGGCCTGGGACTGGCCCTACCTTGCCGAGAAGCTCAAGGAGGCGCGCTATGCCTTCAGTGAACAGGAAGTCAAGCAGTACTTCACGGCCCCCAAGGTGCTGGCCGGTCTCTTCAAGATCATCGAAACGCTGTTCGAGGTGGTAATTCGCCGCGACAGTGCGCCCGTCTGGCACCCCGCGGTCGAGTTCTATCGCATCGAACGCAACGGGCCTCATGGCACCGAACTGGTAGGCCAGTTTTACCTGGACCAGCCCGCCCGGACCGGCAAGCGCGGTGGCGCCTGGATGGACGATGTGCGCACACGCTGGCTGCGGCCCGACACCGGCGTGCTGCAGACCCCGGTGGCGCACCTGGTGTGCAATTTTGCGGAAGGCGTGGAGGGCAAGCCCCCGCTACTCACACATGATGATGTGATCACCCTCTTCCACGAATTCGGCCACGGTCTGCACCATATGCTGACCCAGGTGAACGAACGCGATGTGTCGGGGATTGGCGGTGTCGAATGGGATGCGGTCGAGTTGCCCAGCCAGTTCATGGAGAATTTCTGCTGGGAGTGGGATGTGCTGCGCAACATGACCGCCCATGTGGAAACCGGCGCACCGTTGCCGCGTACGCTGTTCGACAAGATGACTGCCGCCAAGAACTTCCAGAGCGGCATGGCGACCCTGCGCCAGATCGAATTTGCCCTCTTTGACATGCTGCTGCACACCGACCACGATCCGACCCAGGACTTCATGCCCCTGCTGGCCGAGGTGCGCAGCGAAGTGTCGGTTCTTCCTCCGCCCTCATTCAGCCGCACGGCCCACACCTTCAGCCATATTTTTGCCGGCGGCTATGCGGCAGGCTACTACAGCTACAAATGGGCAGAGGTGCTCAGCGCCGATGCCTATGCGGCCTTTGAAGAAACCGTGGGCAGCGACGGCCTGCCCAGCACGGAAACGGGTCGCCGCTACCGGCAAGCCATTCTGGAAGCCGGTGGCAGCCGCCCTGCCATGGAGTCCTTCAAGGCATTTCGCGGCCGCGAGCCTAACCTGGAGGCCTTGCTGCGCCACCAGGGCATGGCGCAATAGCAGGCCAGCGACCCATGGTTTTGCACCAACGCTGCCTCTCCAGGAGATTGACCATGCACAAGCCCTTGTGTATCCCCTTGCTGGCTTCATTGATGTGGTGCCTGGCAGCTGTCGGCGCCCAGGCCCAGACCGTGTACCGAAGTGTGGCCCCCGATGGGAGAGTCACTTTCTCCGACCGCGCCACCGACCTATTTGCAAAGCCCGCACAAGGCGCCACACAGGGGTCCGTCGCTGCGGGCTCTGCCCTGCCCTACGAGCTGCAGCAGATCGCCACGCGCTTCCCGGTCACGCTGTACACCGGCAGTGATTGCAGTCCCTGCAACAGTGCCCGCAACCTGCTGCTGGGGCGCGGCATTCCGTTCGCCGAACGCACCATCAGCACCAACGAAGACGTCGATGCGCTGCAGCGGCTCAGCGGCAGCAGCAGCCTGCCGTTCGGCACGATCGGTAGCCAGCAACTGGCGGGATTTTCGGACATCGAGTGGACACAGTACCTCGACGCCGCAGGATACCCCCGGCAATCACAATTGCCATTGAACTACCGCCGACCGCCCGCAACGCCGCTGGTGATCGTCAAAGCAGCGCAAGCTGCAGCCCCCGAGGCACCCGCCAGCAGAACTTCTGAGCGCCAGCAGCCGCCCCCCGCCGCCACCGACGGCCGTACGCCGAGCAACCCGGCCGGCATCCGTTTCTAAAGCAGTCTTCTGAAGCCTGGGCGGAAACCCATTTCTGCAGCCCACCGGGCCTTGCCCGGGCATGCGCGTCAGTAAGTGCAGGTCTTCACCTCGCCCTGCGCAGTTCCAACAAGGCACACCGATGCCTTCTGGTGCGCAAATACCCCCACCGTCACCACCCCGGGCCATTGGTTCACCTCGGACTCGAAAGCGAGCGGATCCCGGATCGAAAGACCCGTGACATCCAGAATCTGCTGACCGTTGTCCGTGACCAGCGGCTGCCCGTTCAACAGGCGCAGCCTTGCCACGCCGCCCAGCGCCGCAAACCGCCGCGCAATGTGCTGCGCCGCCATCGGAATCACCTCGACCGGCAAGGGAAAGCGGCCCAACACCGGAACCAGCTTGGACTCATCGACGATGCAGACAAAGCGGCTGGCCAGCGCCGCCACGATCTTCTCGCGCGTCAGTGCGGCACCGCCGCCTTTGACCATGTAACCCTGTCCATCGATTTCATCAGCACCATCGATGTACACCGCCAGCGACTCCACTTCGTTGGCATCGAACACCGCAATTCCCAGTGCTTTAAGTCGATCGGTACTGGCCACGGAGCTGGACACAGCGCCCTTGATCTGATCCTTCATGCCCGCCAGGGCATCGATGAATTTGTTGACCGTAGAGCCCGTTCCCACCCCCACGATGCCACCAGGCACCACATATTGCAGGGCCGCCTGGCCTACCAGGGCCTTGAGTTCGTCTTGGGTCAAAGGTGTTGAAGTCGTCATGGGAGAGAATCAGAGGGTAATCGTTGAATTATCCCCCCATGTCATTGATCCCTTACGCACTCACCCGCCCCCTTCTGTTTGGCATGGATGCCGAAGCTGCCCACGAACTCACCATGGGCATGCTGGCGCGCGGCCAAGGCACCCCCATGCAGTGGGCCTGGTGCAATGAGACCGTGGACGACCCCATCGCGCTGGCAGGGCTGACCTTTCCCAACCGCGTTGGCCTCGCGGCGGGTCTCGACAAGAACGCCCTGTGCATCGATGCCCTGGGCGCCATGGGCTTCGGCTTCGTCGAAGTGGGCACAGTCACGCCCAAGGCACAGCCGGGCAACCCCAAACCCCGCATGTTCCGCCTGCCCAAAGCACGGGCCCTCATCAACCGGCTGGGCTTCAACAACGACGGTCTCGAAGCGTTTATCCACAATGTGCAACAGGCACATTTTCGCACCTATCAGCGCAAGCACCCCATGCTGCTGGGCCTGAACATCGGCAAAAATGCCAGCACGCCGATCGAAAACGCCACCAGCGATTACCTCACCTGCCTGGAAGGTGTGTACCCGCACGCCGACTACGTCACGGTCAATATCAGCTCCCCCAACACGCAAAATCTGCGCGCACTGCAAAGCGATGCCGCGCTCGATGCCTTGCTCGGTGCGATTGCAGAACGCCGTGAAACCCTGGCAGTGCAACACCGCCAACCGAACGGCAAGGCCCGCCGCGTGCCCATTTTCGTGAAGATTGCCCCAGACCTTGACGAGGCGCAGGTGTCGGTGATCGCCGCCACACTGCAACGCCATGGCATGGATGGCGTGATCGCCACCAACACCACCATCAGTCGCGAAGCAGTCAAGGGAA
>DAOPUP010000182.1:0-5435 GCA_035350655.1 Acidovorax sp.
GGGTCGCCTCGACTTTGAATTCATCCGTGTACTGCCGCTTGGGCAGTTTGCTATCTCGCATCTCGATTCTCCATACAGCTGAAGTTTCCAACTTCTTGCTGTACGTGAAATCAAGGCAGGGTCACAGGACTTCAGACGGCGGTCGAGCTCCGCCTGGGCGAAAAACGCGCTGGCCAGCTTCAGTATCTCGTTGGCCCGGCGCAGTTCTTTGACCTCGCGCTCCAGTTCCTTGACCCGTTGGGCTTCGGCCGCGGTGACGCCTTCTCGCGTGCCTGCATCCACTTCGGCACGTTTAACCCATTCGTTCAGGGTCTGGGGTACACAGCCAATCTTTGGGGCGATGGATTCGATGGCGGCCCACAACGATGGGTATTCCCCGCGCTGCTCCTGCACCATCCTCACTGCGCGCTCACGCACCTCGGGCGAGAACTTATTCGTCTTCTTCATGGCTCAATCCTCTCAGAGTGTTGAGCCTCCTCAAAACCCGGGGCGATTCACATTGAAGTTTGTACAACTTCTGGGGGGCCAGTCCAAACCCGGGGCGATTTAGGGCAATTCAGTCTGATCTACCGATTAGAGTTTGCGTAACCGTTCAAGTGCTTTCATCAATGTGTCCTCCTTTTTGGCAAAGCAGAAGCGAACGACACCTTGATCAAATCCATCACCATAAAATGCGGAAAGTGGAATTGCTGCAACGCCTACTTCACGTGCCAGCCATTGACAAAAGTCGGATTCGTTGAGATTGCTCACGGCTGAAATGTCTACGCACTGAAAATAAGTGCCTTTGCTTGGCAGTAATTTTAGGCGTGATCCTTCAAGCCCTTGTCGGAACAAATCCCGCTTGGCCTGATAGTAAGCCGGCAATTGCAGATAAGGTGCTGGATCTTTTAAATACTCAGCCAACCCGTGTTGCATCGGGGCATTGACTGTAAAAACATTGAACTGGTGTACCTTGCGGAATTCGGTAGTAAGCGATTCGGGGGCCGCCACCGTCCCCACTTTCCAGCCCGTAACATGAAAAGTTTTGCCGAAACTTGATACGACGAAAGCGCGTGCATAAAGACCTGGAAAACGAGCTGCACTCTGGTGCTCAGCGCTGTCGAACACCATGTGTTCGTAGACTTCGTCGCTGATTAGTAGGATGTTGGTGGGGGCCAGAAGATCCTGCAGTGCGAGCATGTCTGCTACGCTCCACACGGTAGCACTCGGGTTGTGCGGGCTATTGATGATGAGTGCACGGGTGCGTGGTGTGATCGCTGCACCGATGCGGGCAAAGTCCGGGCGAAATGTTCCGGGTGTGAGGGGAACGCGTACAACGGTTCCGCCGGCCAGTTCGATATTGGGTGCGTAACTGTCGTAGCAAGGGTCCAGTACGATGACCTCATCGCCTGTATGTACGATGGCCAATATGGCGGTAAGAATGGCTTGGGTGGCACCTGCAGTGATGGTGATTTCAGTGCTGGGGCAGTATTTTCTGCCGTGCAATGCTTCTATTTTTGAAGAAACAGCCTCGCGCAAGGCTGGTACACCAGGCATTGGTGGGTATTGGTTATGACCCGCCCGCATGGCTTGAGTTACAGCATTCACCAAGGTCGGATCACACTCAAAATCGGGAAACCCCTGACCCAGGTTCACTGCCCCATGCTCTGCGGCGAGTGCCGACATCACTGTGAAAATAGTGGTGCCGACTTGGGGTAGCTTGCTGGGGAATGTCGGCGTGTTGGGGCTCGCAAAGTTGCAATTCATAGAAAAAAGGGCAGAGGATGCGCTGGGACTGTAAATTGCAACGAATGCTTAGAGCTCATAGTCGTTGACATGCCCTGTCATGGCACGAGCAATCAATTCACGGCTTAGGCGGTCGCTGAGCAGTTCTGCGAATTTGTAGACAAAATTGCGCAAATAGGCGCCACGCTTGAACGCTACCCGCGCCACGCTTTGGCCAAAAAGATGTCCGACAGGGCGTACCACCAAGTCACCCACAGGGTCATCGCGCATAGCCATTTCCGCAACGATGCCTATGCCCAGACCTAAGCGCACATAGGTCTTGATCACGTCGGAATCAATGGCTTCGAGCGCGATGCGAGGCTGTAAGCGCCTGGTCGCAAAGGCCAGGTCAATCTTGCCACGACCGGTGAACGTAGGGTGGTAGGTGATGAGTGGTTCATGGGCAATGTCATCTAAACCAATCCGTTCTTTCTGGGTCAGTGGATGGCCTGGAGGAAGTACCAAAACATGTTCCCACTCGTAGCACGGCAAGGTCACCAGTTCGGGATAGTCTGCCAGCGACTCCGTGGCCATTCCGATTTCGGCCACTTCGTCGATCACCATGCGTGCGACTTGGTCAGGTGTGGTCTGGTGCAGACTGATGTTTACTTTGGGGTACGACTCTCGCAGCCTTGCGACTGGAACAGGCAACACATAACGTGCTTGGGTGTGGGTGGTCGCGATTGAAAGAGTGCCACTGTCCTGCGCGCTGAACTGCTCGCCAATGCGCTTCAGGTTTCCTACCTCGCGCATGATTACTTCGATACTTTTGAGTACGTGCTGTCCAGGCTCCGTGATGCGCTTAAGCCGCTTTCCATGGCGTGCGAATATATCTATTCCGAGTTCCTCTTCCAACTCGATGATCGCCTTGGACACTCCGGGCTGGGATGTGTGCAGGGCCTTGGCGGCTTCGGTCAGATTCAGGTTGCGGCGTGCGGCCTCTTGAACAAATCGGAATTGGTGTAGGTTCATGTCTGATGGCGCCTAAGAAGACGCATCATTATGTCTTACTTGTATAAGGATTGGATGGGCTGCAGAGGGGGCGCAGGCGATCTCGGCCATTAATTCCGTCATGCGATGGTCTTCTCCGATGGCGCCTTGCACGGTGAAATGCACTGATTGGTGTCTTGCGCGCAGTTGCTCCACCAGTACAGGAAGGTCATTTCTTGCATGTTTGCCCGTGCCAAGAAACATGGGAACCACCGTGACATGGGTTGCCCCTTGTCGAACCAACAATTCCACGGCTTGCGCCAAGGTGGGCTCACACAGTTCCAGATAGGCGCACTGCACCAGCCGGCCGGGGTACTGCGCGCAAATGCGCGCAGCAACGGCCTCTATGGGGGCGCGCCAGAGCGGGTCGCGTGAACCATGGGAGAAGAGCACGACGGCAGGTGGCGTGTGGGACATGCAAATGCAGTAAGGATCAGCGCCGCAAGACAAGCCAACCAAAGGCTCCCAGCGACAACAGGGAGTAAATCAATCCGGGAGCAGCTGCGGTCAGCCAAGGTGACCAATTGTGCAGATTGCCGGCATAGCCGAACACATTGTTGAGCAAGAAAAAACTGATGCCGGCCATGACTCCGCCGAACACGTAACCTGCGATACCGCCGGCACGAAAGTGCAAGTAGGCAAAAGGCAATGCCAGCACCACCATGACCAGGCAACTGAGCGGGTAAAAAACCTTGCGCCAGAACTCGATTTCGTAGCGTTGGGCTGACTGGCCGTTGGCATCGAGATGCCGGATGTACTGGAACAGGTCCACGGTTGCCATGCGGTCGGGCTTGAGCAGCGAGGCCGCCACCATGTCCGCACTGATGCGCGTAGGCCATTGCAGCGTTGGCGCCTGTAAATGTTCCACCCTGGCTTCTGTGTGGCCCTGCTGAAAGCTGCTGCGCCGCACCTGTTGCAGTTCCCAGCCTCCAGAAGCGCCAAAGCGTCCGGTTGCAGCATGGGTCTGGGAGGCCAGTTGTCCTTTTTCATCAAATTCGAAAATGCGCACATCCACCATGCCGCCATCGGTCGTTAGTGCGCGCACGTTCACTGCAAAAGAGTGGTCTTGCTGGCGCTCCTTGAGCCAGGCACCTGTGGCGCCCGTGGTTAATCGGCCCAGGTGGCGCACCTTGATGAGTTGTGCCGCACGTTCGGTCAGGGGGGCAACATAGTCGCCCATGGCAAAGGTCAGCAATACGAAGAACCCACCAAGGGTCAGCAAGGTGCGCAGTGCCCTCCAGGGCCCCATGCCGCTGGTGCGCATGATGGTGAATTCGGAACTTTGTGCCAGCCGCGCCATCACAAAAATCGTGCCGATGAGCACGGTGATCGGAAGCAATTCGTACAAATGGCTGGGAATGCTCAGCGCGACAAATAGCAGTGCATGGGAGATCTGGTAGCCATCAGGCCCCGCGAGTCCGACCCAGCGCAATTCGTCGATCAGATCGAAGAAAAAAAACAGTGCCAGAAAGCCAAGGGTCACAAATCCCACCGCCAAAAGGGCTTCGCGGTGAATGAGACGGCGAAGAACTTTCACATGCTGCTCCTGGTGGGCCAAAGACGCCGCAGTGTCCAGCGGTTATGCCGAACGGCCAAAATGGCCATGCCAAGAAAGAGCGTGCCACCGTGGAGGAAGGCCATAAACGCCAGCAAGCCCAGCTTTCCAGCGCCGACCCAGCTTTGGCCCAGCGTCATGAGGTTGTAGTACACCACAAAGGCGAACAGTGCAAACACCAAGCTCCCGCTACGTCCAGCACGCGGGTTCACGCTGGCCAGGGCCAGTCCGAGAACCACAAAATTGACAGCTGCCAGCGCCAGCCCCAATCTCCAGCCCAGCTCCGCTTGGTAGGCAGGTAGTGCTGGCTGCCTCAACAGCTCATGTGTTGCGCGTGTCTTGACCGCGAGTTCCTCTTTGGTCGTGCCGGATGCCGAACTGATGCGGGTGCCGTACTCGGAAAACTCACTGAGTTTGAGGCCAGGCTGGTCCGTGGCGGATTCCATTCGCTGCCCCTGGCTAAGCAATGCGAAGCGTTCGCCAGCGCGTACTTCCAGCCGAGCACTGCGGGCGGTTGTCACGGATTCCTTGGCGCCATTGCTGGTCGCAATGAAAATGTTGTTGCCCATCTGGGTGTCCGGACTGTCCTTGTCGATGAAAAACACCCGGCTGCCATTGGATGATTCCTGAAATTCACCTGGCGCAATGCGGTCGATGTCACTGCGTTGCTCGTAGCGTGTCCTGAGCTCCTGTATCTGGGCGTTGGCCCAGGGCCATACCCCCAGAGACAGGATGGCAATAACCACCATCACGGGCCAGGAGAAGCGCAGCAAGGGACGCAGCAGGCTCAAGAGCCCCTGGCCACCGGCAAACCAGATCACCATTTCGCTGTCTCGGTACATGCGCGACAGGACGCCAACCACGGCCACAAAAAGACTCAGGCTGAGGATGGTTGGCAGCTGCCCCAGCACCGTATAGCCCATGACCAGCATGACGTCAGAGGGACTCACGCTGCCACGTGAAGCCTGTCCAAGAGTGCGGATCAGCATCATGGTCATGACCACGGTGACCAAGACCACCAGCGTCGCGCCAAAGCTGCGCGCCAGCTCCTTGCGAATGGATGAATCGAATAACATTGGCTCGAAGGAAAACACCGATTATGAACTTTGATCTGAAGACGCTGGAG
>DAOPUP010000183.1:0-5424 GCA_035350655.1 Acidovorax sp.
TGGGCCACAACGTGCCGCGCGTGTTCATGTTGGTGTTCGGTGGTGGGGCTGCGCGCTCAGTGGAAGGTCTTGCCTTCGGCCGCCAGCCTGGCCAGTAGTGGGGCGGGCTTCCAGAACGCCGCGTCGTCGAGCGGGTTCTTGGCGAAGCGCTTCATGGCCTGCACCACGTTGAACAGGCCGACTTCATTGGCGTAATTCAGCGGACCGCCACGGTGCACCGGGAAGCCGTAGCCGAAGATATAGACCACGTCGATGTCGCTGGCCTTGTTGGCGATGCCTTCTTCGAGGATGTAGGCGGCTTCGTTGACCAGACTGAACACCAGGCGCTGGACAATTTCTTCGTCCGAAATCTTGCGCGGGGTGATGCCGAGCGCAGCGCGGTGGTCCTCGATCATCTTCACCACTTCGGCGTTAGGGATGGCATCGCGCTTGCCGGGCACGTAGTCGTACCAGCCCGCGCCGGTCTTCTGGCCAAAGCGGCCTTTCTCGCACAGCAGGTCCGCCGTCTTGCTGTACTTCATGTCGGGTTGTTCGGTGTAGCGGCGCTTGCGGATGGCCCAGCCGATGTCGTTGCCAGCCAGGTCACCCATGCGGAACGGCCCCATGGCCATACCGAATTTTTCCATCGCCTTGTCCACCTGCTCGGGCGTGCAGCCTTCGTCGAGCAAGAAGCCGCCCTGGCGGCCATATTGCTCGATCATGCGGTTGCCGATGAAGCCGTCGCACACGCCGGAGACCACGGCGGTCTTCTTGATCTTCTTGGCGATGACCATCACGGTGGCGAGCACATCCTTGGCGGTGGCATCGCCGCGCACCACTTCCAGCAGCTTCATCACGTTGGCGGGGCTGAAAAAATGCAGGCCCACCACATCCTGCGGACGCTGCGTGAACTGGGCGATCTTGTTGACATCGAGCGTGGAGGTGTTGGTGGCCAGGATGGCGCCGGGCTTCATCACGGCGTCGAGCTGCTTGAACACGGACTCCTTCACGCCCAGCTCCTCGAACACGGCCTCGATCACGAGGTCGGCGTCCTTGAGGTCGGCGTAGGCGAGCGTGGTGGTCAGCAAGGCCATGCGCTGCGCGTACTTGTCTGCTTTCAGCTTGCCCTTCTTGACCTGGGCTTCGTAGTTTTTGCGGATGGTGGCAATGCCACGGTCGAGCGCCTCCTGCTTCATCTCCAGCATCTGCACGGGGATGCCGGCGTTCAGGAAGTTCATAGCGATGCCGCCGCCCATGGTGCCGGCACCAATCACGCCGACCAGCTTGATCTCGCGCTTGGGGGTGTCGGAGGGCACATCGGGGATCTTGCTCGCAGCGCGCTCTGCCAGGAACAGGTGGCGCAGCGAACGCGACTCGGGCGTCCACATCAGGTTGATGAACAGCTCGCGCTCGAACAGCAGGCCGTCGGCAAACTTGCGCTTGGTGGCGGCTTCCACCGCATCCACACACTTGAGCGGAGCAGGAAAATTCTTGGCCATCCCCTTGACCATGTTGCGCGCGAACTGGAAGTACGCATCGCCCTCGGGGTGCTGGCAAGGCAGGTTGCGCACCAGGGGCAGTGGCCGCACATCGGCCACGCCTTGCGCGAAGGCCAGGGCCTCGGCGGCCAGCGTCTCGGGCGAGGCCGCCATCTTGTCGAAGAGTTGCTGACCGGGCATGGAGCTGAGCAGCTCGCTCTTGACGGGCTCGCCACTCACGATCATGTTCAGGGCCGCTTCCACACCCACCACGCGCGGCAGGCGCTGCGTGCCGCCGGCGCCGGGCAATATGCCCAGCTTCACCTCGGGCAGGGCCACGCTGCAGCCAGGGGCGGCAATGCGGTAGTGGCAGCCCAGGGCCAGCTCCAGCCCGCCACCCATGCAGACCGAATGGATCGCGGCCACCACGGGCTTGGGCGAGCTTTCCACCGCAGCAATCACCGAGTGCAGGTTGGGCTCCTGCAGGGATTTGTCGGTGCCGAACTCCTTGATGTCGGCACCGCCGGAAAACGCAGCGCCAGCGCCGGTGATGACGATGGAGGTGACCGCGGCATCGTCATTGGCACGTTCCAGACCGTCCACCAGGCCCTGACGGGTCGACAGACCAAGCCCGTTGATGGGAGGATTGGCCAGCGTGATCACGGCGACGGGGCCGTGGACTTGGTATGCAGCGGTCATGCTGTTGTCCCTTTAAAATTAGAAAACGAACGGTCGTACGATTTTTATTCTAGGGCGTCCTGCCCGCTTTGCCGGCGTTGGTTTGTCCCACGCGGGACAAGCAGTTGCGGGCCATTCACTGCAACGCCACATGGCCCATGACTGCGGGCCGTCGCCGGCGCCCGCCTCATCAGACCTCCAGCCACTCCTTGCGCACATAGCTGTCGGCCCGCAAGGTTTCAGGCGTGCCCTGGAAAACGATGCTTCCATGCCCCATGACCAGCGTGCGATCGGAAATGGTCATGGCGATGGTGAGCTTCTGTTCGATCAGCAGCACCGAGATGCCGCGTGACTTGATGGTCTGCAGGTATTGCCCCACCAGCTCGACGATCTTGGGCGCCAGGCCCTCGGTGGGCTCGTCGATGATGATGAGGTCCGGGTCGCCCATGAGCGTGCGGCACAGGGTGAGCATCTGCTGCTCGCCGCCCGACATCACGCCGGCTTCGATGTGCTGGCGTTCCTTGAGGCGCGGAAACATGCCGTACATGTCGTCAAAAGACCACCGGCTGCCTTTGCCATTGCCTTTTTGCCCGAGCATCAGGTTCTGGTGCACCGTGAGGTGGAGGAAGATGTCGCGGCTCTCGGGCACATAGCCCAGCCCCAAATGCGCAATCTCGTAGGCCTTCTTGCCGGTCAGCGATTGACCCTTCCATTGCAGGCTACCCTGCCAGTCCACGAGGCCCATGATGGCCTTGGCGGTGGTGGAGCGGCCAGAGCCATTGCGCCCCAGAAGGGCCACGATTTCACCGGGTTGCACCTCGAAGGAGACGCCATGCAGCACATGGCTTTTGCCGTAGTAGGCGTGAAGGTTGTCGATTTTCAGCATGTCAGTGCCCTCCCGCATGCGCATCGGCCACGGCGGAGCCCAGGTAGGCCTCCTGCACGCGCGCATTGGCGCGCACGGCGTCGGGGGTATCAAAGGCAATGACTTCGCCATACACCACCACGGCAATCTTGTCGGCCAGACCGAACACCACACCCATGTCGTGCTCCACCGTCAGCAAGGTACGCCCTTCGGTCACCTCCTTGATGAGATGGATGAAGCGCGTGGTCTCGCTGCGGCTCATGCCAGCCGTCGGTTCATCGAGCAGAACCACATTGGCGCCGCCGGCCATGGTGATGCCGATCTCCAGCGCACGCTGCTCGGCGTAGGTCAGGTTCACGGCCAGGGTGTCGCGCTTCTTGTCGAGCCTGATCATCTCCATGAGCTGCTTGGCGCGCTCGTTGGCATCGTCCAGCTTGGAGAGAAAACGCAGGAAACTGTACTTGTAGCCCAGGCTCCAAAGCACGCCGCAGCGCAGGTTCTCGAACACACTCAGCTTCGGGAAGATGTTGGTGATCTGGAAACTGCGCGACAGACCCATACGGTTGATTTCGTAGGGCGCCTTGCCATCAATGCGCCGGCCATTGAGCAGCACTTCACCGCTGGTGGGCCCGAAGCGCCCGCTGATCAGATTGAACAGCGTGGACTTGCCCGCGCCATTGGGGCCGATGATGGCCACCCGCTCGCCAGGCTTCACGGCCAGGTTCACGCCACGGATGATTTCCGTCTTGCCAAAATTCTTGCGCAGATCACGCAGTTCGAGCGCACAAGGTGCATGGGTCGTCGTGTTCACAGCGCCTCCCCCCGCTTGATTTCGTGTTCGATCTCCTCCTGGATCTCTCCCCACTGGCGCACAAACTGGCGCCGGCACAGCTCGAACAGTCCCAGACCCGTGACCAGCACAAACCCTGCGCCAAACCAGCTGCCCACCGCGTTGGCCTGCAAAGTGGCGCCCAGAAAGTTCAGCGCGGGCCCCAGGGCAGCATTGAGCTGCAGGTGGTAAGTCATCTCCACCATGGCCGCCGCACCCAGCAAGGCCACCAGTGCGGTGCCACCGAGCGCCAGGTATGAAGGCCACAGGCCGCGCAGCTTGCCAAACTTGGCCAGGCGCAGGTTCATCATGATCAGGCTGGCAATGCCGCCGGGCGCATACATCACCATGAACAGGAAGACCAGCCCCAGGTACAGCAGCCAGGCCTTGGACAACTCTGACAGCAGCACCGACGCCAGCACCAGCAAGACCGCACCGATGATGGGCCCGAAAAAGAAGGTGGCGCCCCCCAGGAAGGTGAACAGCAGATACCCCCCCGAGCGCAGCACATTCACGCTGTCGGCCCCCGTGACGATCTCGAAATTGATCGCCGCCAGCCCGCCCCCTATGCCGGCAAAAAAGCCGGCGATGATGAAGGCGAAATAGCGCACGCGCCGGGTGTTGTAGCCAATGAATTCGACACGTTCGGGGTTGTCACGCACGGCATTGAGAATGCGCCCCAGGGGCGTTCCCGTGAAGGCGAACATGGCGGCAGTGCAGACGAAACAGTAGGCCGCGATCAGGTAATACACCTGGATGGCCGGGCCGAACGTGATACCAAAGAGCGGCTGGCCATACACCCGGTCGGTGGTGATGCCGCCCTCGCCGCCAAAGAACTCGGGGAACATCAACGCCATCGAAGCCACCAGCTCGCCGATGCCCAGCGTGATCATGGCAAACGTGGTCCCCGACTTCTTGGTCGTCACGAAGCCCAGCAGGATGGCAAAGAACATACCGGCCAGGCCACCCACCAGGGGAATCAGCACCAGCGGGACAGGCAGCGCCCCCGTGCCGGCCAGGTTCATCGCATGAATGGCGATGAACGAACCCAGCCCCGTGTACACCGCATGCCCGAAACTCAGCATGCCGCCCTGTCCCAGCAAGATGTTGTAGGACAGGCAGATGATGATGAGATAGCCGATCTGCGAGAGCATGGTCAGCGCCAGGCTGCTGCGAAACAGCATCGGCGCGACGATCAACAGGAGCGCAAACAGGCTCCAGAGGACCAGGCGGCCCACGTTCCACGGCTTGAACCGGTAGTACTGCGTGGCCGAGGAAACAGCGGATGGGGTGGTCTTCATGGCTTCAGTCTTCCCTGCTACCGAGCAAGCCCTTGGGGCGGAAGATCAAGATCAGCACCAGAAATAGATACGGCAGGATGGGAGCCACCTGCGAGACCGTGAGCTTGAGCAAAGGCCAGCCGAAGGTGGCCTGCGACACGGCCACGCCCATGCCTTGCAGCACCGACGCCAGCGAATAGTCGATGGCCACGGCAAAGGTCTGCACCAGGCCGATCAGCAGCGACGCCAGAAAAGCCCCGGCCAGCGAACCCATGCCGCCCACCACCACCACCACAAAGATGATGGAACCCACGG
>DAOPUP010000184.1:0-5411 GCA_035350655.1 Acidovorax sp.
GGCCAGCACCTGCCCACACAGGCCACGGGCAGCATCCAGATACAGCGGGGGGCTGTTGCTGCACAGCGTGGCTGACGCCACGGGCAGGCTGGCGTGCAGGGCCCAGGTACTTTCGCCCCCGGCAGCGGGCGGGGCCTCGCGCCATGTCCAGGTAATGGGCAAGGGGTCGCCCCAGCGCAGCGGGGCCCCCACGGTAGAGCCCCCCGCGTCGGCAAACAGGTGGCCGCTGCCGGCCGCCTGCTGCAGCGCGAGAACGCCCACCGTGCCTTCCAGCACCGCCACCGGCGCGGCGCTGTAGGCCGAGTAATAACCCGTGCTGCGCGGCATGGCGCGCAACAGTTGCAGCACCTGGCGGTCGGCGTCGCTGGCGCGGTCGTACACGGCCTGCCCCGGGCCGGGCTGCGTGCGGATCTGCTGGGGCTTGGCCCAGCCGCCGGTGACTTTGGGGTAGGACACCACGGCCTCCAGCTGCATCTGCAGCGCAGTGGCACGTGGCAGGCCCACGGTGGAGACCAGGTAAAGGTATTGATCGGGCCGATCCGGCCTGGCGCCCAAGTCCTGCGGGGCGGATGCACCCGCGGCACGGTCCCAGTCCTGCAGCCAGCGCAGCAGCCGCGCGTCGGCCTCGGCGCGCGCCACGGCTTGCTTGCGCTCTTGCATGGCTTTGAGCGCATCGACGGCTTTGGCAGAGGTCTGCTCTTGCGCCGGAGGCTGGTGCGCGGCCTCCAACGTCAAAGCGACCGCGTGTTTGCAATCCACGCCCACGGGGCAGCTGCAGTCGCCCGACCATTGCTTGACCTGTCCGTTGGTGGCAAAGGCGAGTTTCACGGAGACTGCGTACGGCGCGGGCAGGCTGCCCTGCACCTCGCCATCGATCACCCAGTTGCCATCGCCCTTCGCTGCCATGTCAATGCATGCCACATCTGCGCGGCGGTACAGATCCATCCCCCGCGACCAGGCGCCTTGGTCACACTGGGCCTGCAGCGAATGAAGGTGGAACCACGGGGCACGCGACATAGGATAAAAATCAAGGAAAAAGTAGCCCTGATGCTTATTTAAAAAGGGCTTAATGCTATAAAAACAGGAGCATTCACCACCGCCATCACCCCCGATGCGTGGTGGCTACCGACCCGCCCCGCTAGGCACTGCGTGCGGCACGCACGCGCTCAAACAGTTCCTGGGCCTCGCGCCCTGCCCCGGCAACGCCCGGTGCAGCCGCCTGCAGGCTGCCCAGCAAACGCGCCAGCACGGGTGCCTGCGGCAACAAAGGCCCCAGGAACAAGGCCCGATGGCCATCGGCGATCAGCAGCGTGGGGAAGGTCTCAACATCCAGGTCACCAGCCAACTCGGATTCGTCCTCGATATCCACCCACTCGAAACGCACGCCGGGGTGCGCCCGCGCCAGTGCGTCAAACAGGGGCCGATAGTCGCGGCAGGTGCCGCACCAGCCCGCGCACAGGCACACCGCCCACCAGCCGCTGCCAGGGGACACGGGGTGGTAATCGGGCAACGCGGCCGGGCTCTGCATCGGGGGGTTCTCCTTCACGACCCGCGCCGCTCCCGGGCACGGTAAACGCCGATGGTACCCACTGCGGGTGCCTGGTTGCCCCAGGCATTGCGCACAAAGCTGCTCACGGCCGCCACGTCCTCGTCGCCCAGCACCTGCATGAAGGGCGGCATGCCGTGCGGGCGCGGGTGGCCCGCCGTGGCCGGTGGATAGCCGCCCTGCAGCACCACGCGAACGAGGTTGGTGGGGTCTTGCAGCATCACGGCGCGGTTGTCCGCCAACGCCGGAAACGCCCCCGGCTGGCCCTCGCCCTGGTCGCCATGGCACTGCGCACAATGCTGCTCGTACACCTTGGCACCGCGCGCCAGCGTGGCGGCTGAGGGTTTGACCACCGCCGCGGCGGTGGGGGCCTGCTGCGGCAGCGCCCGCAAATACACGGCCATCGCCTGGGCATCGGCATCGCTCAGGTACTGCGTGCTGCGAAACACCACCTCGGCCATGGGCCCGGTCACAGATCCCTGGGGGGCCACGCCGGTTTTCAGCAGGGCCACCACGTCTTCTAACGGCCACTGCGCCACGCCCGCCTCGGCCGCAGCATTGAGTGCCGGGGCATACCAGTTCTGCACGGGAATCAGCCCGCCGCTGAAGGCCTGCGCCTGGCTGCTGGCGCCCAGCGCATTGCGCGGGCTGTGGCAGGCGGCGCAGTGGCCCAGGCCGTTGACCAGGTAGGCGCCCCGGTTCCAGTCGGCCGACTGCACGGGCTCGGGCGCGAACGTGCCGGGCGTGAAGAACAGCGCCCGCCACACCCCCAGGGCCGCCTGCGTGTTGAAGGGAAAACGCAACTGGTGCGGCCGGTTGGCCTGCGCCACCGCAGGCAGGCTTTGCAGGTAGGCGTAGATGGCGTCGGAGTCCTCGCGTGTCACCTGCGTGTAGTTGGGGTAGGGAAATGCCGGGTACAGCAGGCGCCCGTCTTTGGAGCGGCCGTTGTGCAGCGCGCGCCAGAACTCGGCGGCCGACCAGTTGCCAAGGCCGGTGGCCTTGTCGGGCGTGAGGTTGGGGCTGTGGATGACGCCAAACGGCGTGTCGATGCCGCGCCCACCCGCATAGGGCGCGCCGCCCTGCACGGTGTGGCAGGCCATGCAATTGCCCACGCGGGCCAGGTATTCGCCGCGCGCCACCAACTCGGGCGTGCTTTGCAGGCTGGCGCTGGTGGTCAACGGCTCTTCGCCGCGCAGGTTCAGCGCCAGCACGGCGGCGGCGCCCAGGCCCAGGGCGGCCATGGTGGAAGAGATCGTCCAGAGAATGCGTTTCATGCCATCCCCCTTCAGCGCGCCGCCGCGTCTGCGACCGGCACCGCCTCCACCCCGCCGCAGCGCACGGGCATGGCCGCCGCCAGCCGGTCAGCCGGCTTGCCCGTTCCGGGCACCGGCTGGGCCGCCAGCCAGGCCGATACCGCGCTCACCTCCTCGGGCGTTAACTGGCGCGCAATGGCGGCCATGCAATCGGGCGCCTGTGCGCGGCGCTGGCCGGTTTTCCATGCCCCAAGCTGGCTGTTGAGGTAGTCGCGCGGCAGGCCCAGCAGGCCGGGAATCGCCGGATTCAGCCCCGTCATCGCCGGGCCGTGGCACTGCACGCAGGCGGGCAACTGGCGCCCCGCATCGCCTTGCTGCACCAGCAAGCGGCCCTGCTCCAGCACCTGCGGCGCAGCCTGGGGCGCCGGGGGGGGCGCATAAGGCAGTTGCAGCGCGGCGAAATGGGTGGCCATCTCGCGCAGATAGTCGTCCGTGAGGTGCTCGATGAGGTAGGTCATCTGCGGGTAGCTGCGCCGCCCGTCACGAAAATTGACCAGCTGGTTGTACAGGTAGCCCGCCGGCTTGCCCGCAATGCGCGGAAAGTAGCCCTGTTGCGTGGCGCGGCCTTCCTTGCCGTGGCAGGTAGCGCAGGCCAGCACGCGCGGCGCCATGGAGCTGGCGGCTGCGGGAGTGGCCTCAGGAGCAGCGCCGGCTGGCGCGGCAGCCAGGGCCAAGGTACCGAGGGCAAAAACCCACAAACAAGACAACAGGGAGTGCGACGCGCGGCGTGCGAGATTCACCATGGGCTGATACAGACGAAAACTGAATAGATTGATACGAGGGTCGCAACTCTACCCTGCCCACCAAACAGGGAGGATGGACGGAACAAGAGCCGCCATCACGGCACGACGGTGATGGACGCAAACCGCAGGTGGTGCATGAACTCACGCAGGATCAGCAGCGTGGCAGCAAACTTGGTGCCTTGTGGCAAGCCCTCGCGCAGCATCGGGCGCCCTTCGGCCACGGCGGCCAGGCGCTCGAAGACGCGCTCCATGGCATCGAGCGGCATCGCCATGGCTTCGCTCGGTGCCAAGCCTGCCAGCAGGGCAATTTCACGAACGACCGCATCGGCACACAGCAAGGCGCTGCCCGGCGCCAGCAGCGCCACGGCGCGGATCACCTCGTCTTCCACCGTGGCAATGGCGTTTTCCATTTCCAGCGGCGTGGGTGGGCTGCGCCGGAAAAATTGCCGCGCCGTTTTCTGCGCACCAATGTCCAGCACCAGCGCGGCAGAAGCCTCATCGCCCCCGCCCGTGGCAATGGCGGTGTGTTCGGCGCCGATGTGCAGCAGCGTGACAGCGCCCGCCGGGCAGGCCCCCGCGCGCAAGGCGCGAAAGCGCACCCGGATGTCGGCCTCGGCAACGGAAGCCCCCGCGACGGGCGCGCGCGACAAGGGAGCGGGTAAGGTTTCTTTCATGGAGGTTCCTTGCGCTGTGGGCCCGGCGGCCGCAAACCATGCAGGAGAATAGCCCAATGGCCAGTATGCAAAACAGCGCCTTTCGCCAATCCATCGCCCTGCTGGGCCAACGGCGTTTTGGCACGTTCTGGTTTGCCAGCCTGCTGGCCAATATCGGCACCTGGGCCCAGCAGGTGGCCCAGCCTTGGCTGCTGCTGAGCCTGGGCGCATCGCCCTTTCTGCTGGGGCTGGACGCCTTTGCGCTGAGCGCACCGGTGCTGCTGCTCACGGTGGTAGGCGGTGCACTGGCCGACCAGGCGGACCGTCGGCGCACGCGCCGGCTTGGCCGGGGCTTTTGCCGTGAGTGCGCTGTCCTATGTGCCGTTCATCCTGGTCGCGCTGTGGGTGCTGCCGCGCACCGCGCCCGCCGCACCCGGCGTCCGACTGCTGGACCGCCACCAGTTGTGGGCTGGCGTGCGCGAGGTGCTGCATGAACCGGGCTTGCGCAGCGGGTTGGCCACCGTGCTGGCCACGGCCATGCTGTCCGCGCCGCTCCTCACTTTTTGCCCGGTGCTGGTCAAAGAGGTGTTTCGGGGCGATGCCGGCGATTTCAGCACCGCGCTAGGCGCGTTTGGGTTGGGCGGCCTGATCGGCGCCATCGGCCTGCTGGCTCTGGATCCGCACCGCGACCGGCGCCCACTGAGCACCTGGTTTGCGGTGGCCTATGGCGCCATCGTGGTGCTGGCCGCGCTCAACCGCTGGGCCTGGGTGCTGCCGGCGCTGCTGGTGCTGGCCGGCGTGGCGATGACGGCAAGCAATGCCTCGGTGAATGCGCTGCTGCAGACCTTTGCGCCCACGCACCTTCGCGGCCAGACCGTCAGCCTGTTCATGCTGGCCATGCGGGGCGGCATGGCGCTGGGCAGCCTGGTGACGGGCGCCACGGTGTACTGGCTGGGCGTGCGCGACGCCTTGCTGATCAATGGCATCCTGGCCTTGCTGGCGCACTTGGTGATCGGGCGCCTATGGCTGCGGGCACCTCTGCCGCGGCAGGCCCGCTGAGCAGCCCAAAGCGCGGGCACCCGTCACTTCATTCTGGAGGGCCGCCGGATCGTTTCGCCCGCCACCATGAAGGCCCCCCAGCCGCGGTGGTGCAGCG
>DAOPUP010000185.1:0-5368 GCA_035350655.1 Acidovorax sp.
GCGTCGCGCGCCACGCGCATGGGCACCGTGGCAATGAAGCGCTGGGTCTGCAGCCCGTGTGTGGCGGCGCCCAGGATCATCATGCTGACCTGGTTGCCCTCGGCGTAGCGCACCAGCGCTTGCGCCACGTCGCCTGATTCGAGCACGTGGTAGCTGACGCTGTGGCCCGCCAGATCGAGCGGTTCGGCCCATTGCTTGAGCCGGGCACGGTGCTGGCGGTGCAGCGCGGTTTCGCTGCGTTCGCTGTCGGTGCTGCTGCTGGCCGAGGGCGACAGCACCGTGACGCAGGCCAGCCGCGCGCCCGGGCGGATGCCCAGCGACCGTCCCACGGCCTGGCGCAGCGAGTACAGGGTGGCGTCAGTCACGTCGTCGTGCGGCACGGCCACCATGACGATGGGCACCTCTTCGATCTGGCGCGTGGGCAGGGGGCTGGGCTGGTAGTGCATGCCCACGGCCTTGATCCAGCGCTTGAACTGGGTGCGCAGGCCCAGGCCGTGCTGGCGCTGGCCGCGCTCGGAGATGGGCACCTGGTCGGGGTGGGCCAGGTCGAACGCCAGGTGGGCGGCCGAGGGGTGGCGCTGGGCGGCCTCGGGCTCCAGGCAGCGCAGGATGGTCTCTTGCAGCCACTCGGGCAGGTCGGGGCGGTGCTGGCGCGGCGGCACCGGCGCCATCCACAGGCGCTGGCGCAGGCCGCCCTGCGTGCTGGGTGCGCCAAAGGGCAGCTCGCCCGTGGCCAGCTCGTAGAGCATGACGCCAATGGCGAAGATGTCGCTGCGCGGGTCACCGCGCACGCCCACCACTTGTTCGGGCGCGATCCAGGCCGGTGAGCCCACGGCGCGGCGCAGTTCCTCGGCCAGCAGGTCGGGGTAATGTGCATGGCAGGACAGGCCAAAGTCGAGCAGCACGGCATGGTTGTCGTGGGTGAAGAGCACGTTGCCTGGCTTCAGGTCGAGGTGGCAGACGTTTTGCTGGTGCAGGCTGTGCGCGGCACGCCCCATGGCGGCGCCCAGGCGCGCGATGGTTGCCACGTCAGGTCGCTCATCCGCATCCAGCCAGTGCTGCAGCGTGTGGCCGCTGCAGTATTCCATCACCAGGTAGGGCAGGCGCTCCAGGTCGCCTGCGGCAACAAAGCGTGGCACATGGGGGCCGGTGAGTGTGGGCAGGATCTGCAGTTCGACCTCGAAGCTGACGATGTTCTCGGCACCATCGCCCGCCGTCATGCGCGGGATTTTCATAGCCAGCGGAAAGCCCGGGTTGGGTGCGCCCACGGCATATTCGACGCGGTAGATATGGGCCATGCCGCCCGAATGGATGCATTCGAGCACGCTGAAACCATCGATTTCGGTGCCGGGTTCGAGCAGCTTCATCGGCCCAGCTCCAGCCGCCGCGCAAAGTCATCGGGCAGGGCGCCCGTGGCGCGGATCGCAGCGGCAGCGGTCGCATGGTCGTAGGCCACGCGCTCAAAGCGCAGCAGCCAGGCATCGGTGTCGAGCAGTGCGTACATGGCGCGCGGGTCGCCGTCGCGCGGCTGGCCCACCGATCCGATGGTGGCCACCCATTGCCGGTGCCGAGGCACCGGTATCGCCACACCTGGCTGGGGGGTGAAACGCATGAGCCTGCGCCCGGTGCCGCGGTAGTACAGCGTATTCCGGTGCACATGGCCGCAGAACACATGGCGGATGCCGGGGCGCTGGGTCGCGGCGTCCAGGCATTGCTGCGCCACCATTTCGTTGTCGACGTAGCGCCAGCGCTCGGGCGCGTCGGCGCTGGCATGCACCAGCAAGACGCCACCCACTTCGGCGACGAGGGGAAGAGCGGCGAGAAAGTCGCGCTCGGGTGCCGTGAGCTGGGCGTGGGTCCAGCTGGCCCCCTGCGCCGCCACGGTGCGGGCAGCCGGGTCGTTTGGCTGCAGGGGGTGCACGGCCAGGGCGTCATGGTTGCCGCCAATCACGCAATGCCCTTGTGCCACCAGCGCCATGGCCTGGCGCACCGCATAGCCCGGATCGGCGCCATACCCCACCAGGTCGCCCAGCCAGGCAAAGCGCTGCGCGCCCTGCGCGCGGGCATGTTCCATGCAGGCGTCGAGCGCCTGGCGGTTGGAATGGATGTCTGACAGCAGCGCCAGCTTCATCGATGTCTCCTTGATGGCGCCATCCTAGCCCAGACCCTGGTGGATCCGGCCTGCGAATCCGCGGGATGGATTCGCGGGTTCGTCGTCGGCAGGGCCTGCGGCCTGCCCGCACTGCGGGTGTTTCAGGCCAGCGTGAGCGTCACGTCGATGTTGCCGCGCGTGGCATTGGAGTAGGGGCAGACCTGGTGGGCGGCATCCATCAGGGCTTGCGCTGCGCTGCGGTCCATGCCGGGCAGGCTGATGGCCAGGCGCACAGCAATGCCATAGCCCGCACCGACCTTGCCCAGGTCCACGCTGGCGTCAATGGCCAGGTCCTGCGGCAGGGTGAGTTTTTGCATGCCGGCCACGGCCTTCATGGCCCCGATGAAGCAGGCCGAATAGCCAGCAGCAAACAACTGCTCGGGGTTGGTGCCGGTGCCGGTCGTTCCAGGGGAGGACAGTTGGACGTCCAGCCGGCCGTCATCGGTGCGCGAGGCGCCATCGCGGCCGCCGGTGGTGTGAGCGTGGGCGGTGTACAGGACTTTTTCGAGCGAGGCCATGGTGTCTTCCTTTGGAGGTGATGCCCGCAGCGCGGGACGGTGGTGAAAAGCAAGCGGTGGGATGGCGTCAGGGTGCGTTGAGCCGGGCGCGCAGCGTCTTGAGCTGGCCGGTGAGCGCCGCCAGCTCGGGCAGCGTGCACTGGCTGCTTTGCAGTACGCAGGGCGGGATGCGTTCGGCGGCATCGCGCAGCGATCGCCCTGCGGGTGTGAGGCTGATGCGCACGCGCCGCTCGTCTGCGGCGTCGCGCAGGCGGGCAATCAGCCCTGATGTTTCAAGCCGCTTGAGCAGCGGGGTGAGCGTGCCTGAATCCAGATACAGGCGCTCGCCCAGGGCGCTCACCGTGATGCCGTCGCCCTCCCAGAGCACCAGCATCACCAGGTATTGCGGATAAGTCAGGCCAATCGCATCCAGCAGCGGCTTGTACAGCTTGGTCATTGCCAGCGAGGCGGAATACAGCGCAAAACACACCTGGTTGTCCAGTTGCAGGGCGGCGGGGCTGGGGGGAAATGGCGAGGGCTTGCGTGACATAGATTGAATTGTTGCTGGCAATTAAATTGTGTGCAATACAATTGCTGTAAACCTTATGAGAAAGTGGGGCTTCAGGCGCCTGGCAGCGCCATTAAAAAAGGCGCCCTCGGGCGCCTCGTGTTGTGCCAGGCGTTGCTGCAGCGCTCAGTAGCTGTACACACCATGGCCGGTCTTGCGGCCCAGGCGGCCGGCCGCCACCATTTCGCGCAGCAGCGGGCAGGCGCGGTACTTGCTGTCGCCGAACTCGGCCAGGTACACGTCCATCACGGCCAGGCACACATCCAGGCCCACCATGTCGGCCAGGGCCAGCGGGCCGATGGGCTGGTTGCAGCCCAGCTTCATGCCGGCGTCGATGTCCTCGGGCGTGGCCAGGCCTTCGGCCAGCACGAAGAAGGCTTCGTTGATCATCGGCACCAGGATGCGGTTGACGACAAAACCGGGGTTGTTCTTCACGGTGATGGGGCTCTTGCCCAGCGCCACGGCCAGCGCCTTGACGGCATCGTGCGTGGCGTCGCTGGTCTGCAGGCCGCGGATGATCTCCACCAGCGCCATCATCGGCACGGGGTTGAAGAAATGCATGCCGATGAACCGGTCGGCACGGCTGGTGGCGGCGGCCAGCTTGGTAATCGAGATCGACGAGGTGTTGGAGGCAATGATCACCTCGGGGCCCACGATGCCATCAACCTGCTTGAGGATCTTGAGCTTGAGCTCGTAGTTCTCGGTGGCGGCCTCGATGACGAGCTGGGCGGCCTTGAGGTCGTCGTAGCTGGTGGAGATCTGGATGCGCGCCAGGGCGGCGTCCTTGTCGGCGGCCGTGATCTTTTCCTTCTTGATCAGGCGGTCCAGGCTACCGGTCACGGTGGCCAGGCCCTTTTGCACGGCGGCGTCGGAGATGTCCACCATCACCACGTTGATGCCTGACACGGCACATGCCTGCGCAATGCCATTGCCCATGGTACCGGCGCCAATGATGCCAACGGTTTGAATCGTCATACGGAGAACCCTTTGCAAAGTGAAACAGACAGCCGACATGGTAAGGGGAACGCAAGTCGCTTCGGTTATGGTGTCTGCGGGTGGCAGTCCCGCAGGGCGCAGGAGACATGGAAACCATGTTCGACTACATCGTGATCGGTGGCGGATCGGCCGGTTGCGTGCTGGCGGTGCGGCTGAGCGAGGACTCTTCAGTGCGCGTGTGCCTGCGGGAGGCGGGGCCCGCCGACGACAGCGTTTTCATCCATTGCCCGGCCGGCCTGGCCGTGATGGCACGGTTCGAACGCAATGGTTGGGGCAAAGCACCACGCCACAGCCAGGGCTCAACCACCGCCAGGGCTAGCAGCCCCGCGGCAAGGTGCTGGGCGGCTGCAGCTCCATCAATGCCATGGTGTACATCCGCGGCCAGCAGGCCGCATCTGCCCATGCCCAGACCGATGCGCAGATCGAGCAGTTCATCCGCCAGCATGCCGACACCATCTACCACCCCGTGGGCAGTTTCCGCATGGGGCCGGGAGCGATGGACGTGGTGGATGCCCAGCTGCGCGTGCATGGCATGCAGGGCCTGCGGGTGGTGGATGCGTCCACCATGCCGCGCATCGTGAGCGGCAACGCCAACGCGCCGGTGGTCATGGTTGCCGAAAAGGCGGTGGATTTTCTGCGTGCGGCGGCGTGAAGCGGGTCACGTTCCGCGCACGGGCGGGTGCCGGCCCGCTGCGGCTCAGGCCTTGAAGCGCTTGCGCGTGAGCGCCAGTGCCACCCAGAACGCCACCACCGTGGTGAGCACCAGCACCAGGGCGTGGCGCAGCGCGTTGTCGGGCCACTGGTCCATGAACAGCGGCCGTACCAGTTCGACGGCGTTGGTCAGTGGCAGCCAGTCGGAGATGGCACGCACGATCGGGGGCAATTGCTCGCGCGGGAAGAAAACCCCCGACAGGAACATCATGGGTGTGAGCACCAGCGTGAAGTAGTACGTGAAAAAGTCGTAGCCCTTGGCCAGGGCGTTGAAGATGAGCGCAATGCTGGAGAACATGATGCCCACCCCCAGCAGCACCGGCCAGGCCGCCAGCAATTTGGGGCTGTGGCTGATGCCCAGTGCCAGCATCACGCCCAAAATGGCGGTTACGGTGAACAGCGCCTTGAAGGCGGCCCACAGCATTTCGGCCAGCACCACATCGT
>DAOPUP010000186.1:0-5347 GCA_035350655.1 Acidovorax sp.
AAGATGCGGTCGTGGCCCAGACGGTAACCGCCGCGGCCCTTTTGCAGCAGGTAGGGGGCGTTGGTCATGCTTTCCATACCACCCGCCACCATCACATCGTGCGTGCCGACCAGCAGCATGTCGTGCGCAAACATCGCGGCCTTCATGCCCGATCCGCACATCTTGCTGAGCGTGACGGCGCCCGCGCCCTTGGGCAGACCGCCCTTGAACGCCGCCTGACGCGCAGGCGCCTGGCCCTGCCCCGCCATCAGGCAGTTGCCGAACAGCACTTCGCCCACCGCATCGGGCGAGACCCCTGCGCGCTCCATGGCGGCCTTGATGGCGGCGCCGCCCAGGTCGTGCGCGGCCAGGCTGGAGAAGTCGCCCTGCAGCGAGCCCATGGGGGTGCGTGCGGCGCCGACGATGACGATGGGGTCTTGGGTGGATGTGGACATGGTGGTGATCTCCTTGCAATAGTTCGGTGGCGAAAAGGGGATGGCAGCGCCCTAGGCCGCATGCTGCGGCGCTTGGCGCACGGACGGCACGCCATGCGCAAAGCGCCGGTTCGTGTCGTAGGGAAAGACGTCAAACATGTGGCCCGCCTGGATGCGCTCCTTGTGCGACTGCCAGAACGCCACATCGAGCAGATCGGCGTGGTGCTGCATGAACACGGCGCGCACGGCATCGTTGCCGAGCAGGAAGGGACCGAAGGTTTCGGGGAACACATCGCGCGGGCCTACGCTGTACCAAACCTCGCCGCTCATCTCTTCCTCTTCGTTGCGCGGCGTGGGCACGCGGCGGAAGTTGCAGTCGGTGAGGTATTCGATCTCGTCGTAGTCATAGAACACGACTTTGCCGTGGCGCGTGACGCCGAAGTTCTTCCAGAGCATGTCGCCGGGAAAGATGTTGGCGGCCACCAGGTCCTTGATGGCATTGCCGTATTCGATCACGCTGTGCTCCATCTGCTGGTGCGCGCGCGGATCGGCCAGGCCCGTATCAAAGGCTTCCTGCAGGTAGAGGTTGAGCGGAATCATGCGCCGCTCGATATACAGGTGCTTGAGGATGACCTCGGTCTGGCCGTCGCTTCCATCGTCGTTTTTGCGGTCGCTGATCTCGAGCTGGCTGGGGGCGAACTTCTCGATCTCGGCAATCAGCGCATCGTCGAACCGGTCGCGCGGAAAGGCCACCTCGCTGTACTCCAGCGTATCGGCCATGCGGCCCACGCGGTCGTGCTGCTTGACCAGCAGGTACTTGGCCTTGATCTGCTCGCGCGTGGTTTCCTTGGGTTGCGGGAAGTAGTCCTTGATGAGCTTGAAAACGAAGGGAAAGCTCGGCAGGTCGAACACCAGCATCACCATGCCCTTGATGCCGGGCGCGATGCGGAACTGGTCGCTCGAATGCTTCAAGTGGTACAGAAAGTCGCGGTAGAACAGCGTCTTGCCCTGTTTGGCCAGGCCCAGCGCGTTGTAAATCTCGGCACGCGGCTTGCGCGGCATGAGGCTGCGCAGGAACTGCACATAGGCGCTAGGCACCTCCATGTCCACCATGAAGTAGGCGCGTGCAAAGCTGAACAGCATCTGCATGTCGTCTTCGCCGAACAGCGCGGCGTCGATAACCAGCCGGCCAGCGTCGTCGTGCAGGATCGGCAACGCAAACGGCAGCTCGTTGAAGCCATTGATGATCTTGCCCACCACGTAGGCGCCCTTGTTGCGAAAGAACAGGCTGGTGAGCACCTGAACCTGGAAGTTGGTGCGCAGCCGTACCTTGTCGATCCGGCTGCGCATGGCGGCCACCACGCTGGTGGTGTCGCGCGCCAGGTCGGCGAATTCACGCTGGAGCTGGAAGTTCTCGACGATGCGGTGGAACGTTGCGTGCAGAGTGTCGCCAGTGGGGTAATAAGCGCGGTAGGTGGGGCGCGCGGCGGACTCGTCGTTCTCAATGTACTCGGTGCTGACGGCGGGCCGCACAAAAATGAAGTCGTTATGGAAGTGCGTGCGATGCAGGATCTTCGTGGTGACCGAGTTGAAGAAGGTCTCGGCCAGCTCGGGCTGGTGGTGGTTGACCAGCAGGCCGATGTAATGCAGCTTGACCTGGTGCCATACGTCCATGGGCTGCGCGCCGGCGCCGAATTCTTTCTCCAGTCGGCGCACACACTCCTTCACCCGCAGGTCGTAGAACTCGATGCGCTCACGCTGCGCCCGCTGCTGGCCGTGCCAGTCGGCGGTTTCAAAGCGGTGCTTGGCCCGCGCGGACTCGGTGCGAAACAGCCGGTAGTGCCGGTTGAAGCCGTCCATCATGGCCTTGGCGATGCCGTAGGCCAGGGGGGAGTCGAGTCGTTGCGGAAACATGCACAGCCCAGCGCAATTACTGCCTTCGCACGGCGGCAACCCCGGCGATGGCAGCCTTGTACAGCGATTCCAGACCCTCGGTACTGTCCACCGCCATGTGCAAGTTGTTGATGAGCCCGTCTTTGAGGCCGTAGCACCAGCCGTGCAATGTCACTTTTTGTCCACGGCCCCAGGCATCCAGCATCACCGTGGTCTGTGCGATATTGACCACCTGTTCGATGGCGTTGAGCTCGCACAGCACATCGTGGCGCCATTCGGGTGCGACGGAGGCGATCAGCTCACGGTGGCGATCGCGCACATCCTTCACATGGCGGATCCAGTTGTCCGCCAGGCCCACCCGCGTACCGTTGAGTGCAGCCAGCACGCCGCCACAACCATAGTGGCCGACCACCATGAGGTGCTCTACATGCAACTGGTCCACCGCATACTGGATGGTGGACAGGCAGTTCAGGTCGGTGGGTACCACCACGTTGGCCACGTTGCGGTGCACAAAAATTTCACCGGGCTCCAGCCCGAGAATCTGATTGGCCGGCACACGGCTGTCCGAGCAACCGATCCACATGTACTTGGGCTTTTGCTGGGCCAGCAAAGCCGTAAAAAAGCCGGGCCGATCGCGCTCCATCTGGGCGGCCCAGGCACGGTTGTGAACAAACAGGTCTTCGATCGATGAGGGCATGTCGTCTTTGATGGGTCAGTGAAAAGAAAAGCTCAACAGGTTTCGGCAAACAGCTCGCGGCCGATCAGCATGCGGCGGATCTCGCTGGTTCCCGCGCCAATCTCGTACAGCTTGGCATCGCGCCAGAGGCGGCCCAGCGGGTACTCGTTGATGTAGCCATTGCCACCATAGATCTGCACGCCTTCGCCCGCCATCCAGGTGGCCTTCTCGGCACACCACAGAATCACGCTGGCGCAGTCCTTGCGCACCTGGCGCACGTGCTCGGTGCCGAGCATGTCGAGGTTTTTGGCCACAGTGTAGGCAAACGAGCGGCCCGCCTGCAGCACGGTGTACATGTCGGCCACCTTTCCCTGGATGAGCTGGAATTCACCGATGCTCTGGCCGAACTGCTTGCGGTCATGGATGTAGGGAATCACGTTGTCCATGACCGCCTGCATGATGCCCAGTGGGCCACCGGTCAGCACGGCACGCTCGTAATCCAGGCCACTCATCAGCACCTTGGCGCCCATGTTCAGCCCCCCGAGCACGTTGGCCGCGGGCACCTCGACATTGTGGAACACCAGTTCGCCCGTGTGGCTGCCACGCATGCCCAGCTTGTCGAGCTTTTGCGCGATGCTGAAGCCGGGCATGCCCTTTTCGATCAGGAACGCCGTGACGCCGCGAGCGCCCAGTTCGGGTTCGGTCTTGGCGTACACCACCAGGGTGTCGGCATCCGGGCCGTTGGTGATCCACATCTTGCTGCCATTGAGCAGGTAGTAGCCGCCCTTGTCCTCGGCCTTGAGCTTCATGCTGATCACGTCGGAGCCCGCCCCGGGCTCGCTCATGGCCAGCGCCCCCACATGCTCTCCGCTGATGAGCTTGGACAGATACTTCGCTTTTTGCGCTTCGCTGCCGTTGCGGTTGATCTGGTTCACACACAGGTTGCTGTGGGCGCCATACGACAGGCCTACGGAAGCGCTGGCACGCGAGATTTCTTCCATGGCCACCATGTGGGCCAGATAGCCCATGGCGGCGCCGCCGTATTGCTCGGGCACCGTGATGCCGAGCACGCCCAGATCGCCCATCTTGCGCCACAGGTCCATGGGAAACTGGTCGGAACGGTCGATTTCTGCAGCGCGTGGCGCAATTTCCGCCTGGGCAAAATCACGAACTGTGTCGCGCAATGCATCAATATCCTCTCCCAGCTGGAAATTGAGGCCTGGAATGTTGGCAGGAATGCTCATGGATGTCTCCTCGGATCGATGGAACCGTATCTTGGTTCAGTGGCGGATGTTCTCACGGCCAGTCACGGCCATCAGCGTGCAGCCCATGGTGGCCACCAGCTTCTCTTGCGCGCCTTCAAGCGCGAAGGTGCGCCCTTCGCAGACGGTGATTGTGCGGCCTGGCTTGAGCACCCGCCCCTCCATGCGAAAGCGCTCACCTCGCGCGGGGGCCAAAAGATTGATCTTGAACTCAATGGTCAGAACGGCTGCGTCTTCTGCCATCAAAGTGAATCCTGCATATCCACAGGCAGAATCCATAGCCGTCGCCACCATGCCTGCATGCAGAAATCCATGCTGCTGGGTCAGGCCGGCGGCCCAGTCCAGTTCGATATCCACCGCCCCGGGAAGCACATGTCCCAGACGAGCGCCAAGGGTCTGCATCGCTCCTTGACGCCCAAAACTCTCGTGCACCCGGGCAGCATAGTTTGGCGTCTGGGCGACGAAGGGGGTATCGCTCATGCAGCCTCCTTTTTGACGTTTACGTAAACGTCAATTATCAAGCCTTTTTTCTGATTTCAGCAACAAGGCCCGCGCTTCCCTTTCATGCTCCTGGACTTCCTCGAGATTGGCCTGGAGATCCGCCATCCGGTCTTCCAGCTGCCGGCGATGCAGCACCAGCACATCCAGGAACTTTTGCAGCTGCACATCCGTATCGCGCGGACTGTCGTAAAGATCAATGATTTCCTTGGCCTCGTTCAACGACAGACCGAGGCGCTTGGCGCGCAAAGTCAGGCGCAAGCGGGTGCGGTCCCTGGCACTGTAAACCCGACTGCGACCGGCCGGCCCGTTGCGCTGGGGCTGCAGCAAACCCATGTCTTCATAAAAGCGAATGGCGCGCGTGGTGAGGTCAAACTCTTTGGCAAGATCACTGATGGAATAGGTGTGAGCCATATGGAAGGAGTGCTGCTGTGCAAACTCAACAAGGCAAAAATCCTGCAACAGGGCATTGCCAGTGCACAACGAAAACGGCCTTGAATCCTACCGCAACCGCCGCCATCAATGCTCTACGTGCCCGCCTCACCCTCCCCTAGCGACGGAGCCATTGACAGTGAACGAGGGGTGGGAGGCGTTTGGTCGAGGGG
>DAOPUP010000187.1:0-5339 GCA_035350655.1 Acidovorax sp.
CAGCTGGCTGCGCGCCACGCGCTGCCCGCCAACAACCTGCTGCTGGTGTGGCAACGCATAGCCCCCTGAAACCATGAGCGATTTTCCCCCTTCCCCCATGACCGCACCTTTTTTCATCGCCCGCGTCGCGCCCGACGGCGCGCAATGCGATGCCTGGCCCGACCAGCCGCTGCTGGTGTCGCTGGAACAAGGCGGCATCGACTGGCCCAGCTCCTGCCGCAACGGCACCTGCCGCACCTGCCTGGGGCAGTTGCGCCAGGGCCGCGTGCGCTACGAGATCGAATGGCCGGGGCTGTCGTCCGAAGAAATGGCCGAGGGCTGCGTGCTGCCCTGCGTGGCCTATCCCGAGAGCGATGTCGAGCTGCAGACCTGATTGCGGCACCGAAACAATGGCCCGCGAATGGCCCGCGCAACGTCAGGCCGGCCCGGTCTGAACTAAAATCACAGGCTTTGGAGTTCTGCGCACCGCGCTGATCTCTGCACCGTGCGGCAGCGCCGCATCGCATGTTCTTTTGGGGCGGGCCTTGCAGGCCTGCACAGCCGTCTGGCCTCGGGAACCTGCGCTGCAGCCCGCCCGCTCACTGCGGCCCCCAACGAAAGCCCTCGCATGAACACCCCCCTCACCCCTGCACCCATTTCGCCGGTGCAAGACATCGTGGCCGAGATGCGCGCCGGGCGCATGGTCATCCTGGTGGACGAAGAAGACCGTGAAAATGAAGGCGACCTGGTGCTGGCGGCCGACCATGTCACGCCCGAAGCCATCAACTTCATGGCGCGCTTCGGCCGCGGCCTGATCTGCCTGACGCTCACCCGCGATCGCTGCGAGCACCTCAAGCTGCCGCCCATGGCCACGCGCAACGGCACTGTGTACAGCACGGCCTTCACGGTATCCATCGAGGCCGCCGAGGGCGTGACCACCGGCATCTCTGCCGCAGACCGCGCGCGCACCATCCAGGTGGCCGTGGCCAAAGACAGCCAGGCCAGCGACCTGGTGCAGCCCGGCCATGTCTTTCCGCTGCAGGCGGTGGACGGCGGCGTGCTCATGCGCGCTGGCCACACCGAGGCCGGCTGCGACCTATCAGCCATGTCCGGCTGCAGCCCCGCCGCCGTGATCTGCGAGATCATGAAGGACGACGGCACCATGGCGCGCCTGCCCGATCTGCAGATTTTTGCCGCCGAACATGGCATCAAGATTGGCACCATCGCCGACCTGATCGAGCACCGCAGCCGCACCGAATCACTGGTCGAGAAAGTGGGCCAGCGCACGCTGCAGACGGCCTATGGCGAGTTCCAGGCCCACGCCTTCCGCGACAAGCCCAGCGGTGCCGTGCACCTGGCCCTGGTCAAGGGCCAGTGGAGCGCCGACGAGGTGGTGCCCGTGCGTGTGCACGAGCCGCTGTCGGTGCTCGATGCACTCGAAGTGAACCGCTCCATGCACTCATGGGGTCTGGACACCAGCCTGCAATACCTTGACGCGCAGGGCAAGGGCGTGGCCGTGCTGCTCAACTGCGGCGAAAGCGCCGCCCAGCTGCTCGCGCAGTTCGAAGGCACCGCCCGCGCAGCCCAGGCGCCCGAGCGCGGCCGCATGGACTTGCGCACCTACGGCGTGGGCGCTCAGGTCCTGCGCGAAGTGGGTGTGCACAAGATGCAGCTCATGGGCCAGCCGCGGCGCATGCCCAGCATGGCGGGCTACGGACTCGAAATCACCGGCTACATCCCCAAGGAATAAATCATGTTTGGCGCAGACAAAGGAACAGCGGACCAGCTCGACGGCAAGAAACTGCACATCGGCATCGTCCAGGCCCGCTTCAACGAGGGCATCACCAACGCACTGGCCAAGGCCTGCCGCGACGAGTTGCTGGCGCTGGGCGTGTCAGAAGACCATATCCGGCATGTGCTGGTGCCGGGCGCCCTGGAGGTGCCCGTGGCCCTGCAGGCCATGGCCGAAAGCGACGAATTCGACGCGCTGATCGCCCTGGGCTGCATCATCCGCGGCGAAACCTACCATTTTGAACTGGTGGCCAACGAGTCGGGTGCCGGCGTGACGAGGCTGTCGCTGGACTACCAGCTGCCCATTGCCAACGCCATCATCACCACCGAAAACCTGGAGCAGGCCCTTGCGCGCCAGACCGAGAAGGGCCGCGATGCCGCCCGCGTGGCCGTGGAAATGGCCAACCTGCTGGAAACACTGTCATGAGCGATCCCACCACGCCAGCGCCGTCCACACCATCACGCCCCCCCAAGCAGGCGCGCACCGGGCTCAAAAGCAACGGCATGCGCAAGGCGGCCTCCAAGTCCAACCGCAGCCGCGCCCGCGAGTTTGTGCTGCAGGCGCTGTACCAGCACCTCGTGGGGCGCAACGAGGCCACGGCCATTGATTCGTTCACGCGCGACCTGGCCGGCTTTCACAAGGCCGACGCCGCGCACTACAACGCCGTGCTGCACGGCTGCATCAATGCGGCCACCGAACTCGATGCCCTCATCACGCCGCTGCTCGACCGCAAGATGGCCGAGATCTCGCCCATCGAGCATGCCAGCATGTGGATCGGGGTGTACGAATTCCAGCACTGCCTGGATGTGCCGTGGCGCGTGGTGCTCAACGAGTGCATCGAACTGGCCAAGGAATTTGGCGGAACCGACGGCCACAAATATGTGAATGCCGTGCTCAACGGCCTGGCGCCCCGCCTGCGTGCGACCGAGGTGGCTGCCGACAAGGGTGCCACGCCCGCTGCCGGCACCGACGCCAGCGCCTGAACCGGCGCCCCACGGGTCCTCTTTTTCTGCCACCCCCCGCGCAGCGCGGGCAGGATCTCTCCCGATGAAGTTTTCCCGGCGCGCCGAGCGCATTGATCCGTTTTATGTGATGGAAGTGGCCAAGGCCGCACAGGCCCTGGCCGTCGAGGCGGCTGGCAGCAGCCAGCCCATGATCTTTTTGAACATTGGCGAGCCCGATTTCACGGCGCCGCCGCTGGTGCAGGAAGCGGCCGCACGCGCCGTGCACGACGGCACCACGCAATACACACCGTCGCTGGGCCACGAGCCCCTGCGCGAGCGCATCAGCCACTGGTACCAGCAGCGCTTTGGCGTGAACGTGCCCGCGCGCCGCATCGTGGTCACGGCAGGCGCCTCGGCCGCGCTGCACCTGGCCTGCCTGGCGCTGATCGAGGCCGGCGACGAGGTGCTGATGCCCGACCCCAGCTACCCCTGCAACCGGCATTTCGTGAGCGCCGCCGAAGGCACCGCCGTGCTGATCCCCACCACCGCCGCCGAGCGCTACCAGCTGAGTGCCGACAAGGTGCGGGCAGCCTGGAACAGCAAGACACGCGGCGTGCTGCTGGCCTCGCCCTCCAACCCCACGGGCACCTCCATTGCACCCGACGAGCTGCGCCGCATCCACGGCGTGGTGCAGGAGCGGGGCGGAGTGACCATCGTCGACGAAATCTACCTGGGCCTGTCGTACGACGAAGCCTTCGGCCAGACGGCCCTGGCCATCGACGACCATGTCATCAGCATCAACAGCTTCAGCAAATACTTCAACATGACGGGCTGGCGCCTCGGGTGGATGGTGGTGCCCGATGCCATGGTGCCCGTGGTCGAGCGCCTGGCGCAAAACCTGTTCATCTGCGCCAGTACCGTGTCGCAGTTGGCGGCCATGGCCTGTTTTGAGCCCGAGAGCATCACTGAATACGAACGCCGGCGTACCGAGTTCAAGGCCCGGCGCAATTACTTCATCCCCGCATTGCAAGAGCTGGGCCTGGCCGTTCCCGTGATGCCCGACGGTGCCTTCTACGCCTGGGCCGATTGCACCAACGCCTGCGAAAAGCTGGGCGTGCAGGGCAGCTGGGACTTTGCCTACGCCCTGATGCGCCGCGCCCATGTGGCCGTGACCCCGGGGCGCGACTTCGGCAGCTTCGATCCGCAGCGCTTCGTCCGCTTCTCCACAGCCAATTCGATGGCGCAGTTGCAGGAGTCGGTGGCGCGCCTGCGCACTCTGCTGGGCTGACGTGAAATGAACAGCCGCCTCGCTCATCACGTCATGTATCGCTGCCCCCCAGGGGGGCGCTCAGCGCCCTTCGGGCGGCCGTGCGGACGCTGAACCATGCCCTTCGAATTTCCCGTCCGCATTTACTGGGAAGACACCGATGCCGGCGGCATCGTGTTCTATGCCAACTACCTCAAGTTCTTCGAACGCGCACGCACCGAATGGCTGCGCTCGCTGGGCCTGGGCCAGCAGCGATTGCGGGAACAAACGGGCGGGATGTTCGTCGTAACCGATGCGCGCTTGCGCTACCTGCGCCCGGCACGCCTCGACGATGCACTCATTGTTACCGCCCATTTGCAGGAAACAGGCCGCGCATCCTTGACAATCGTGCAGCAAGCGCTATTGAATAATGAGCAATCAGCCAGCCAGCCGCGCCTTGTGCTGAGCGAAGGCACCATCCGTATCGGCTGGGTGGATGCCGCCAGCATGCGCCCCGCAAGAATCCCGAGCACTCTTCTGGAACAACTTTCATGAATTCCCAAGACATGTCCATCATTTCCCTGGTGCTGCACGCCAGCTGGGTGGTGCAACTCGTCATGCTGCTGCTGCTGGGCGTCTCCGTCTCCAGCTGGGCCGCCATCTTTCGCAAGCTGTTTGCCTTGAAGCGGGTGAAGACCCTCAATGAGGATTTCGAGCGCGACTTCTGGTCGGGCACCAGCCTCAACGACCTGTATGCCAGCGCCGCGCAGAACGCCAAGAACGCCGGCCCCATGGAACGCATCTTCGCCAGCGGCATGCGCGAATACCAGAAGCTGCGCGAACGCCGCATTACCGACCCCGGCACCCTGCTTGACGGCGCGCGCCGCGCCATGCGCGCCAGCTTTCAGCGCGAGATGGACGTGGTCGAATCCAGCCTGTCGTTCCTTGGCTCGGTCGCCTCGGTGAGCCCCTATGTGGGTCTTTTCGGCACGGTGTGGGGCATCATGCACGCCTTCACGGGCTTTGCCGGCATGGAGCAGGTCACGCTGGCCACCGTGGCGCCCGGCATCGCCGAAGCCCTGGTGGCCACGGCCCTGGGCCTGTTCGCCGCCATTCCGGCCGTGATCGCCTACAACCGCTTCGCACGCGACATCGACCGCGTGGCCAACCACCAGGAGACCTTCATCGAAGAGTTCTCCAACATCCTGCAGCGCAACCTGGGCGCCCACCCCGGTTCGCCCTCGGGCCACTGACGCGGGAGAGCCGACATGCCCGCAATGGCCTCGCGCACCGGCAGCCGCCGCCGCTCCATGAACGAAATCAACATGGTGCCCTTCATCGACGTGATGCTGGTGCTGCTCATCATCTTCATGGTGAC
>DAOPUP010000188.1:0-5307 GCA_035350655.1 Acidovorax sp.
GGCGCTTCAGTACGGTCGGCCAGGGTAACGAACGCAAAGTGTGCGCCCTCGTTCAACGCCGGAGTGATGGGCAACTCCACCAAGCTACCGTTGGCGATGGCTTCACGCGCGGGGCTGACGAGGCCGAGGAACACCGCGTCACTGCCGTGCACCGCGTGTAGCAAACTGTTGACATCGTTGCAGCGCATGGTCACCGCGACCTGGGGATCCGCTGCGGGTCCATAGCGGGTGATCAGAAGACGTGCCAACTCCGGATTGAGTGAAGTCGACGCTAACGGATAGCGTTGGAGGTGTGCAAATGTAATGGGGGTGTTGAGTTTGGCAAGGGGGTGACCCACGCGACAGATGAAACCACCGCGCATTTGGCCCAAATCTTCGATCAACAGGTCATCAGCTGGCGTGACGCTGCGTAGATCCACAACCAGTGCGTCGAATCCACGTTCGCGCAAGCGGTTGGTCTGCAACTCGGGGGGGCCTGATTCGAGGCTGACCTGCACTCTTGGATGCATGCAGGCCATGTAACGCAGAAAGGGCTGCATCAGCAGTGCAGTAGGCCCCGCGCCGAGCCCAATGCGAATGACCCCCAAGTAGCCCTCTTGCAATAGCTGTGCGCTGCGTTTTAGCTCAACGGCATCCAGCACCATGCGGCGCGCCCGGCTTGCAACGGTCTGGCCGAACGGCGTCAACTCGTTGCGCTTGCCCATTCGGTCGATCAGACGTGCTCCGAGGTCGTCTTCGAGGGTCTGGATGCTGCGACTCAGGGCGGACTGGGTGATGTGGCACCGCTCCGCGGCGCGGCTGAACGAACCGGTGTCCGCCACAGCCAGCAGGTACTCCAGATGGCGCAGGTTCATTTCGTTCGTCGCATGAGTTTTTTGAATGCATTCAGAATATATTATGCATTAGACGCATTTGATCATGATTCATATGATTTCGCACGCTGTCGTCCAGGGCAGCAGCAATCATCCGGAGACAAATTCATGGGCGTTCAAAATTCCAGTATGGGCGACGTTGCGTTGCCGCCCACATCCCAGCGCGTATCGAACAATTCAACTGCCGCGAAGAGCAAGGTGCATCCCCGCGTCGTGGCTGCAACAGTGGCGGGCAACGCGCTGGAGTTCTTTGATTTCACCACCTACGCGTTCTTCGCGGTGTATATTGGCCAGACCTTCTTTCCTGCTGACGAGCCGCTGGTCACGGTGATGCTGTCGGTAGCAGTGTTTGGCGTTGGCTTCATCACGCGTCCTTTGGGCGGGCTGCTGATCGGCTCTTTTGCTGATCGTGTCGGACGCAAGCCGGCCATGCTGTTGACCATTGCGCTCATCACGATCGGCACGATCGGCATGGCGCTCACCCCCTCATACGCAAGCATCGGGTTGGCGGCACCCATCATCGTCATTGCCTGTCGGCTGGTGCAGGGGTTGGCCCTGGGCGGCGAGGTCGGGCCGTCTACGACGTATCTGATCGAGATCGCACCCCAGGGGCGGCGCGGCCTGTATGGCAGCTGGCAGCTTGCCAGCCAGGGCATAGCCTCGCTGGCGGCTGGCGTCGTCGGCATTGTGCTCACGCTGGCGCTAAGCAAGGAGCAGATGCTGGCGTGGGGTTGGCGTATCCCTTTTTTGCTCGGTCTGGCATTGATCCCCATTGCTTTCTTTCTGCGCCGCCACATGCCTGAGAGCCTCGAGCATCCCACGCATAGCGGACCCATCAAGAGCCCGCTGGTCGATATCCGGCACCATCTGCGACCGATCATGCTGGCGCTCATGGTCATCCTGGGTGTGACGATCTCGACCTATGCGGCGATCTACATGACCACTTATGCCGTGACCACGCTCAAGCTCTCCGCGACGATCGCCATGTCGGCGACCATCGTATTCGGCGTGGCGACCTGGGCGGGTGCGCTGCTGGGGGGCTGGCTGTCAGATATGTATGGGCGCAAGCCTGTGATGCTCTGGGCTCGCGTGGCATTGTTTGTTCTGGTCTATCCGGCTTACATGCTGCTCATTGAGCACACCAGCTTTGCCACTCTGGCACTGGCGACTGCGCTGCTGGCGTTGCTCACGGGCATTGGTGGCGCGCCAATGCTGGTGGCCATCCCGGAGCTGTTCCCTGGTCATGTACGCGCGCTCGGGCTGTCGATTTCCTATGCCTTCGGTGTGGCGCTGTTTGGCGGCACCGCGCAGCTGGTGATCACCTGGCTCATCAAGGTGACCAACAACCCGGCGGCGCCAGCGCTCTACGTACTTATCACCAGCTTGATCGCCATCGTCGGCATTCTGCTCATGCGCGAAACCGGCGGTGACAAGGAACTACAGAAATGATCACCAGGCGAATTTTTCCGGACTGTGAGTTCATAGCATGACTGTTCAAGACACCTTGCAGGCGGTACGCGCACACGAAGACGAATTCATCGCTTTGCGCCGTGATATCCATCAGCACCCCGAGCTGCCATTCGAAGAGCTACGCACCAGTGATTTGGTGGCTGCGCGACTGCGGGACTGGGGTTACCACGTTGAGCGCGGCCTGGGCGGAACCGGTGTGGTCGGGCAACTCAAGCGTGGCGACGGCAAGCGCACGCTGGGTCTGCGCGCGGACATGGATGCACTGCCGATCCAGGAAACCACGGGGCTGCAGTACGCAAGTCGCAACCAGGGCGTCATGCACGCCTGCGGCCACGACGGACATACGGCCATGCTGCTGGCGGCAGCCAAGGTGCTGGCAGAGCAGGGTGACTTCTCAGGGACACTCAACCTGATCTTCCAGCCCGCAGAGGAATACGGCACCAGCGACTGTGGCGCCGTACGCATGATCAACGACGGCCTGTTCGACAAATACCCATGTGACGCTATCTTCAGCATGCACAACATGCCCGGCTGGCCGCAGGGGCACTTGATCTTTCGCGAAGGCCCAATGATGGCCTCCTCTGACAAGGTCTACATCACGCTGGTAGGCCACGGTGGTCACGGTGCTGTGCCGCACAAGACAGCCGATCCGGTGGTGGCGGCTGCCAGCCTGGTGATGGCGTTGCAGACCGTGGTCTCGCGCAACGTCGATCCACTTCAAACAGCGGTGGTTACCGTAGGGGTGCTGCAATCCGGGCGCGCCAATAACGTCATCCCCGACAGCGCATATCTCGAGCTGAGCGTGCGCGCGCTCGATTCTGAGGTGCGCAGCCTGCTGCAGCAGCGCATTACCGAAATCGCCCACGCACAGGCGCAGAGCTTTGGCGTCAAGGCTGAAATCGACTATCGGCGCGGCTACGCGGCACTGGTCAACAGCAAGGACGAAACCGACTTCGCCCGCCAGATTGGCAGCGAATTGGTTGGTGCCGAGCGCGTTGTGCTGCAGGCCCCGCCTCTCACCGGCAGCGAAGATTTCGCTTTCATGCTGGAGAAGTGCCCCGGCAGCTACCTGTTGATCGGAAACGGGGATGGCGACAAGCTGGGCGCCTGCATGGTGCACAACCCGGGTTACGACTTCAACGACGCCAACCTGGCCATTGGCGCTGCATACTGGACGCTGCTGGCGCGGCGTTATCTGGTTTGAACGATGGATCGCGCCGCTTTGGAAACGCTCCAGGGCTTTCTGGTAGGGCTCGACGCGCGCATGAAGCGCGCACACAAACGCGGCCAGGTGGCGCACTACATTCCGCAACTGGCTAGCGTTGATGTGCATCAGTTCGGGATCAGTGTGTGCCTGGCCAGTGGTGAGCAGCTGAGCGCGGGCGACGCTGCGACGCCGTTTTCGATCCAGAGCATCTCAAAGGTCTTCTCGCTGGCGATCGCATTGGGCCGTCACGGCGACCGGCTCTGGAAGCGGGTGGGCAAGGAACCATCTAACTACACCTTCAACTCGGTCATTGAGCTTGAGCAGGAAGGCGGCAAACCGCGCAATCCTTTCGTCAATGCGGGTGCACTGGTCACCACCGACGCCATGCTTGATGCGCCTGACGCGGGCGGCGGACTCGACGAATTGATGGATTTCGTTCGCACGGCGGCTGGAGATGACCGGATCTCGATTGATGAACAGGTTGCCGCCTCGGAATACCGCACGGCCTACCGCAACTTCTCCCTGGCGTACTTTCTACGCTCGTGCGGCAATCTGCACACGGAATGCGAACGGCTGCTGCAGATTTACTGTCGCCAATGCGCGATCGCGATGAACTGCCAGCAATTGGCCAGCGTCGGCCGGTTTCTGGCCGGCTTCGACTCCGCAGCCCACCTGCTGAACCCAGCTCAGGCACGCAGCATCAACGCCTTGATGCTGGTCGCGGGGCACTATGACGGTTCAGGGGACTTCGCCTATTCGGTCGGCTTCCCCGGCAAGAGTGGCGTCGGAGGCGGCATTCTTGCCGTCGTTCCGGGACATGCATCGATCGCGGTCTGGTCTCCTGGCCTGAATGCGTTTGGCAATTCACTGCTCGGCACGCGCGCGCTGCAAGAGTTGTCAGAGTTCACCGGCTGGTCGGTGTTCTGATGTGCAGGCTTTATCGTTTGCCCCGACATGAACAGCCCCGGATTTTGAGCAGGCTGGTTGGTTTGAATGGAGGTCGGTGAGACTGCCTCGCTGGCCCATTGCCGCCAGACTGATTGGAGTGCCGGCATGGTCGGCCTGCCTGAGCAAGGCAATCCCAGCGGCTCTGCGATGACTTTGCACTCCGGGTTGGCAAGGCATTCCTGAATCAAGGAAGGCCAGGCAAGACCGGCCCATGATGTTGCCCTTTGCGTCATCCCGGGTGGTCATGACGACCGCCGGCCCGGATTCCAGCGGGTAAAAGCCTTGTTCAGAGCCAAGGGTTGCATGAAGCTACCTCCCATGCTCCTGCCCGCCAAGCGCGCTGGGGCCTGCCCACAAAGTTCAAGATACGCCTGCTGGCGCAAAGCCCCCGGCGCTGCGCCACGGCTGCGACAATCCGGCCCTTGCACCCACACGAGAGAAAGACCCTGCCATGCTGCTTGACGCCGCCGAATCCCAACTCGTCCTGGTCGACTACCAGGAGCGCCTGATGCCTGCCATCCACGAAGGCCCCGCCGTGGTGGCCAACGCCCGCCGCCTTGCCGAGATCGCCCGCATGCTGGACGTGCCCGTGTGGGGCACCGAGCAAAACCCCTCCCGCCTGGGTGCCAACGATGCCGCGCTGCGCGCCCTGTGCCAGAAGACCCTGGCCAAGATGCACTTCAGCGCCGCCGAAGAAGGCCTGGGCGAATGGCTGCGCCCCCCGGCCAAGCCCCAGGGCGGCAACGCACGCAGCCTGCCCAAGCACCTGCAAAAGCCCGCCCAGCAGGCGCCCGAGCGCGGCACCATCGT
>DAOPUP010000189.1:0-5293 GCA_035350655.1 Acidovorax sp.
GACGGCAAGTTCGTCTGGCCCGGCTACGGCGAGAACATGCGCGTGCTCAAGTGGATGATCGACCGCATCGAAGGCCAGGCCAAAGGCCAGGACACGATGTTCGGGATTGCGCCGCACTATGCCGAGATCAACTGGACGGGCCTGGCGTTCAACGCCCAGCAGTTCCAGGCCGTGACCCATATCGACCAGGCCGCCTGGGTGCAAGAGCTCCAGCTGCATGATGCCCATTTCGAGCAACTGGCCTACCACTTGCCCAAGGAACTGCTGCAGACCCGGGCTGCCATCGAGCAGCGCCTCATAGCGGTCTGACGCCAGCGCATGCGCCCGCAAGGGCGTTGCTTGCCTGGAGCGCTGAAGCCGCCTCGCCCCTCACCGGGGCGAGGCGGTTTTTTCATGCGCCCCGCCGTTTTGGCGGCAGCAAGTGCCCATGAAAAAAGCCGTGGCATGGCCACGGCTTTTGTTTCAGCGCCACCCGGTTGCCACCGGGAACGCAGAGGCCTGAGAGCGCTCAGCAGTCCTTGCGCATGCCCGACGTGGCGGCGGCGCTCATGGCACGGCTGAGGTCTGCCATCATGCGGGCATCCTGCAGGGCGGCATTCCAGGTGCGCTGGTCTTCTGCGGCGTGGTGGCGGCTTTCCAGCCAGTCCCGGTAGCTGGCGCGCAGCGCCACGGAGGCGCGGCGGGCGGGTACTGCCAGCAGAGCGATGGCCGCAAACGCCACCACCCACAGCACCATCCAGGCAGCCAGCAGGTGGCCATCGCCCCAGGTGTCGATCACCTGGTTGGCCACGACCAGCAGGGCTGCAACCACGGCAGCCAGCAGCAAGGAGGCAGCGCCGCGTGCACCATCAAAGCCTGCAGCGACATTCTTCAGCGCCGCGATGGCGTTTTCTGCCCGGATCACGCCCGGGTGCTGTGCGGGGTAACTTACGTGTGCAAAACTGGTCATGTTCAAGTCCCTTTTCAAACGCTTTGGGCGAGATTGCCGGGCGATGGGGAGAATATTAGGGTTTACCCTTTATCTATTCAAATTTATATTATGAATCTATATCATTCATATGAGTGATATTTAGGCGCCATGACCTCCCTCAACTTCCGCTCCCTCGACCTCAACCTGTTGCGCGTCTTTGACGAAGTGATGGCCGAGCGCAGCCTGACGCGGGCTGCGCACAAGCTGTCGCTCACCCAGCCGGCAGTCAGCAACGCACTGCGGCGCCTGCGCGACGTGCTGGGGGACGAGCTGGTGGTACGCAGTGGCCATGGTGTGGAGCCTACGCCCCGCGCGCTGGCGCTGTGGCCACCGGTGCGTGAGGCCCTGGCGCAATTGCAGGAATCGTTGGCACCGGGGCGGTTCGAGCCCGCCACGGCCACCTCCACTTTTGTGCTGGCACTGTCCGACGCGACCGCCGCCACGCTGGTGCCCGGGCTCGTGGAAATCATGGAGCGCGAGGCACCGGGCATTTCAGTGCGGGTGGTACCGCTCACCACCCGCGACCCCCGCCGTCTTCTCGAAGAAGAATCCGCCGACATGGCCGTGGGCTACTTTCCTGCCGTGCTGGCCGACCTGACGGCGCGCGCCCAGTCGGGAGGCGTGATCGCCTTTGACAGCCGCCGCATCTACGACGGCGAATACCTGTGCGTGATGCGCCAGGGCCATCCACTGGCCAACGCACCGCTGACGCTGGACCAGTTTTGCGCTGCTCGCCATATGCTGGTGAGCTTTTCGGGTCGCCCGTTTGGCTTCATCGACGAAGCCTTGGCGTCGCTGGGGCGCGAACGGCGCGTGGTACTCACCGTCAACCAGTTCTTCACCGCAGGGCGGGTGGTGGCCAACTCCGATATGCTGACCGTGCTGCCGCGCCACTTTGTGCCCGTCACCGGCATAGCGGACACCCTGGTGCTGCGCCCCCTGCCGCTGAATGTGCCAGCGGTGCATGTGGATGCACTGTGGCGCCGGCGCGCCCCCCAGCAAGCGGCCATCGACTGGCTGCTGTTGGCACTGGCCCGCGCCGCCCTGCGCACTTTTCCGCAATCGGCGGGCAGCCCGTCGTAGACTGCCTCCCCCATGAAGATCCAGCTGCTGTCCGACCTGCACCTTGAGGCGCATCCCCATTTCAAGCCCGAACCCGCCCCAGCAGCGGATGTGCTGGTGCTGGCCGGCGACATCGGCTCTTACCAGGCTGGCGGACAGCTCACCGACCAGGCCTTTGGCCTGGAGCGCTTTTCCCCCCTGCCGCAATGGGCCGGCTGGCCCGTGCCCGTGTTGTTCGTGCCCGGAAACCACGAGTACGACGCACAGGATTTCGACGCGGCCCACCACCGTCTGCGCACGGTCTGCGATCAGCTGGGCATCGCCTGGCTGGAACGCGAGACCCTGGTTCTGGATGGTGTGCGCTTTGTCGGCACCACGCTCTGGAGCGACTTCGACGCCCTGGCCGACCACGAAGGCAGCACCGACCTGGCACGGCGCCTGAAGCTGCGCGACAAGGCCTTTCGTGCCGCCAACTTTTACCTGCGCAAGACGGGCGGAACCCGCCAGGGCGAGCCCTTTCTGGCAGAGCCCCTGCGCGCGCAGGCGCTGTTGTGCCAGCAATGGTTGCGTGAAGCGTTGGCGCGCCCCCACAGCGGGCCGACCGTGGCCGTAACCCATTTCGCGCCCAGCCTGCGCAGCGCCGACCCGCGCTATGGGCTGGTGCCGGGCACTGCCGGTTTCTGCAATGCACTGGACGACCTCCTGCCGCTGGCGCAGCTGTGGCTGCACGGCCACCTGCATGCACCCAGCGACTACACCGTGTCGGGCACCAGCGGGCAGGGCGCAGCGTGGCAATGCCGCGTGGTGGCCAACCCCCTGGGTTATGCACGCAAGGGCGAGCAGGCCTTGTTCCAGACGCAGTGCTGCATTTCCGTATGATGGGCACTGGCTGACAACCTTTTCGCGCGCACGAGAACGCCTGACACAGGTCAAGACAACAACAACGGGCGCAGATTAGCCTGATCCTCTCATTCTGGAGAACACACCATGAACATCCTGCTCGCTGTCGACGGCAGCGCATACACCAAGAAAATGCTGGCCTATCTGGCCACCCATGAAGAGCTGCTGGGCGGCACCCACACCTACACCGTGCTGACCGTGCAGGCCCCGCTGCCTGCGCGCGCGCGGGCCGCCTTGGGCAAAGAAGTCGTGGACACCTACCACGCGGAAGAAGCCGAAAAAATCCTCGCACCCGTGTGCAAGTTTCTCGGCCGCCATGGTGTGGATGCCAAGCGCAGCGTCAAGGTGGGCGCAGTGGGCGAAACCATCGCCAAGGTAGCCGACACCGGCAAGTTCGACCTGCTGGTGATGGGCTCGCATGGCCACGGCGCGATTGCTACGCTGGTGATGGGTTCGGTCACGACCCAGGTGCTGGCCCACAGCAAGGTGCCCCTGCTGATCGTGCGCTGAGGCTGCGTCGCGCCCACCCAAGCCCTGCCTTGGCGGGGCCTTTTTTTGCCCCAAAAATACCAGAAAGTCATAAAATAACCATTTAGTTTACTTTATCACTCATTAGTTATACATTCGCGCCACGCCCATCTTGGCGTGTCATTTCCATTGGAAACGAGAGGAACGACCATGAAAAAGACCCTAATTGCCGTCGCCCTGACCGCAGGCGCCACCTTCGGTGCCATGGCGCAAGACATTGTTGATACCGCCGTCAAGGCGGGCAACTTCAAGACCCTGGTGGCTGCGGTGCAGGCAGCCGGCCTGATGGACACCCTCAAGAGCCCGGGTCCATTCACGGTGTTTGCCCCCACCGACGAAGCCTTCGCCAAGATTCCCAAGGCCACGCTCGATGGCTTGCTGGCCGACAAGGCCGCACTGACCAAGGTGCTGACCTACCACGTGGTCCCCGGCAAGGTCATGGCCACGGACGTGAAGGCCGGCAAGGTGAGGACCGTGCAGGGCCAGGAACTGACGGTATCCACCGGCATGGGAGTGACGGTGGACCAGTCCAAGATCATCGCGACTGACGTGGCGGCCAGCAACGGCGTGATCCACGCCATCGACACGGTGCTGATGCCCAAGTAAGCCATCGGCGCACACGTTCACTTCACAGACCACTCACGCGCAAGGAGAAGCCACCATGAACACTGCCTTCAACCGCCGTACCGTTTTGCTGGCCGCGGCCCTCGGCGCTAGCACCAGCCTGCTGCAAGCCTGCGGGGGCGGCGACGATGCGCCCCAGCGCAACATCGTCGAGCTGGCGCAGAGCACCCCCGAACTGAGCATCCTGGTGGAAGCCGTGGTTGCTGCCGATCTGGCCCCCACCCTGAGCGCGGGCACGCTCACAGTTTTTGCCCCCACCAACGCGGCCTTCGCTGCGCTGTTGACCGAACTGGGCGTGACCAAAGAAGCCCTGCTGGCCAACAAGCCGCTGCTGACGGCAGTACTGACCTACCATGTGCTCGGCAGCAAGGTAGCGCGGGCCGATGTCCCGCTGGGCAAGGCCATCACGCCGGTATCAGGTGGTTTCTTCAAGGTCGACTCTGCCAACGGCCTGAAGATCACCGATGGCCGCAACCGTGTGAGCACCATCACCGCCACCGACATACAGGCCAGCAATGGTGTGGTGCACCTGGTGGACCGCGTGCTGCTGCCCGCCGACAAGGACATCGTCGCCACAGCGTCGGCACTACCAGACTTCAGCATCCTGGTGGAGTCCGTGGCAGCGGCGGGCCTGGTGGCCACCTTGCAGGGCGCGGGGCCGTTCACCGTGTTTGCGCCCACCAACGCTGCATTTGCAGCCCTGCTGACCGAGCTGGGTGTGAGCAAGGCAGCCCTGCTGGCCGACAAGGCCTTGCTGACCAAGGTGCTGACCTACCATGTGGTCCCGGCGCGTGTGCTCAAGGTCGAAGTTCCCGTCAACACCGCCATTGGCACGGTGCAGGGCCAAAGCTTCACCGTGAACGCCAGCCTGATCATCACCGACCAGAACCTGCGCACCAGCAGCATCGTGGCCACCGATGTGTTCACACGCAACGGCGTGATTCACGTGGTGGACAAGGTCATCCTGCCCAAGTAAGCAGCTAAGCGGTGAATCACCCGCAAAAGGGCCCGGCATGCCGGGCCCTTTTTTGTGAAAAGACTGCGGGAACGCGCTGCTAGCGTGCAGCCAGTCCGTCAAAACAGGTGCGCACCACCAGCTCCACGATTTCTGCATCCGAATACTGTCCGCCCTCCTTGAGGAACCCCACCACCGGATCGCACGCACGGGCAAACAGGGTGTACAGCACCACCAGCGGCGGCAGCGCGGGG
>DAOPUP010000190.1:0-5258 GCA_035350655.1 Acidovorax sp.
TCGATGCCCAGCATTTCATCGAGGTTGGAAGCGGCGTCCGTGCTGACCAGCAGCACCTTTTTGCCCGCGTCTGCCAGCGCAATCGACACCGCAGTGGACACAGAGGTCTTGCCCACGCCGCCCTTGCCCGTGAAGAAGAGGTACTTGGTGGGTTGGTCAAGCAGGTGCAGTGGTGAGTGCATAGGGAGTCCTGGTGGGGCTGGCGCGCTGCATGGCTGGCGCGGTAATCGTTTGCACTGTACATCAATTCAATAATCGTTGTATAGTTGTCCTATGAATGAAATCGACGCTGTCCGTTCGCTTGCCGCCCTGGCCCAAGAGATGCGCCTGCGTGTGTTTCGCGCGCTGGTGGTGGCGGGCAATGAGGGGCTCACGCCCAGTGCGCTGGCCGCGCAACTGGAGGTGGCCCCCAATACCCTGTCGTTCCACCTCAAGGAGCTCGCCCATGCGAGCCTGGTCAGCCAGGAGCGCCAGGGCCGCCACCTGATCTACCGCGCCTCGATCGCCACCATGAACGAGTTGCTGGGCTTTCTGACCGAAAACTGCTGCCAGGGCGCGGACTGCCTGGCACCCCAGGCAACGTCCTGTGCTTGCTGACCCTTGAAAGACCGCCATGAAGCGATTCCACGTTCACATCCATGTCGATGACCTCGCCCGAAGCATTGCGTTCTATTCCAGGCTGTTTGCCGCCGAGCCGGCACGCGTGGAAGCGGACTACGCCAAGTGGATGCTCGACGACCCGCGCGTGAACTTTGCCATCTCCACCCGTGGCGACAAGCCGGGGCTCGATCACCTGGGTTTCCAGGTGGATGACGCCGCCGAGCTGGCGCAACTGAAGGACCGCGCTGAAGCGGCCGACATGGCGCTGCTCGACGAAGGCGCTACCAGCTGCTGCTATGCGCGCAGCGAAAAGCACTGGGTCACCGATCCCCAAGGCATTGCCTGGGAGCATTTCCATACGCTCGGAAATATCCCTGTGTTCAACGAAGCGGGAAAAATCCCCGTTGCCGGCGCTTGCTGCGCGCCGGCACCGACCGGCGACAAGGCGGCGGCATGCTGTGCACCGGCTGCGGAAGACGCTCCGGCGGCATGCTGCGCGCCCAAGGCCACATCCTCCGCCAACAAGACCGTTTTGGCGGAACACTCCGCTGGCTGCTGTTCTGAAGCGGCCCCGGCTGCCCGCAGCAAACCCCTGAACGTGCTGTTTATCTGCACCCGCAATTGCGCGCGCAGCATCCTGGCCGAAGCCCTGCTCAATGCGATGGCCCATGGCCGTTTCAATGCCTATTCGGCGGGCAGCAGCCCTAGCGCGAACCAGCAGCCCCATCCCCTGTGCCTGCAGCTGCTGCAAAGGGCGGGCATCTCCACTGAAGGGCTGCGCAGCAAAAGCTGGGACGATTTTGCTGCGCCCGACGCGCCGCACATGGACTTGATCATCACCTTGTGCGACGACGCCGCGGGCGAGGTCTGCCCCGCCTGGCCTGGTCACCCGGCCTCTGCCCACTGGGGCTACCCCGACCCGTCCGCAGGCGATGCGCCCGAAGCACAAAAGATCGAGGCCTTCCGCAAAACGATGCACATGCTGCACCAGCGCCTGGAGTCGCTGATCAACTTGCCCAGCGACAAGCTGGAAAAAGCGGCGCTGCAAGGCACCGCGCAGGACCTGGCGGCGCGCTGACCTGGCGCACCAGCGCGCATGCGCAGGCGGCCTGGGCGCCTGGACGATCGCCCGGACTGCGTTCCACCCCCCCATCGCCGAACGCAAGCAGTGGGGAATGCTGCGCTCAACGTTGCAATATTTCAATGAATACAGAATTAATTAAAGGAGCCTGGTCATGAAAGTGGGCATCAACGGAATGGGCCGCATTGGCCGCCTGGCGCTGCGCGCCGCCATGGGCGCGGCAGAACGTCAGGCGGACGACCCGCGCGCAGGCAACCGCCTCGAAGTCGTGCACCTCAACGAAATCAAGGGGGGCGCTGCGGCCACCGCCCACCTGCTGGCGTTCGACACGGTGCAAGGCAAGTGGCGCGAGCGCATTTGCGCCGAGGGCGATAACGCCCTCACCATCGGTGCCCAGCGGCTCTCGTTCAGCGCGCACCCCACGGCATCAGACATCCCCTGGGGTGAGCTGGGCGTGGATGTGGTGCTGGAATGCACCGGCAAATTTTTGACGCCTGAGGCCCTTCAGGGCCACCTGGACCGCGGCGCCAAGCGCGTCATCGTCGCCGCGCCGGTGAAGGTGGGCGACGTGCTCAACATCGTCGTGGGCGTGAACCACGAGCTCTACGATCCAGCCAAAAATCGCATCGTCACGGCGGCATCGTGCACCACCAACTGCCTGGCGCCTGTGGTGAAGGTGGTGCATGAAAACATCGGCATCCGCCATGGGCAGATCACCACCATCCACAACCCGACCAACACCAATGTCGTGGTGGATGCGCCGCACAAAGACCTGCGCCGCGCCCGCAGCGCCATGGAAAGCCTGGCGCCGACATCCACCGGCAGCGCCACGGCCATCGCGTTGATTTACCCTGAACTCAAGGGCAAGCTCAACGGCCATGCGGTGCGCGCCCCGGTGCTGAACGCCTCGCTGACCGACTGTGTGTTCGAGCTGCAGCGCCAGACCACGGCCGAGGAAGTGAACGCGCTGTTCCAGCAAGCCGCATCGTCCTACCTGGCGGGCATTCTGGGCTACGAAACGCTGCCCCTGGTGAGCGCCGACTACGCCCGCGACACGCGCAGTTCCATCGTCGATGCGCTCTCGACCATGGTGACGGATGGCACGCTGCTCAAGGTCTACGCCTGGTACGACAACGAAATGGGCTATGCCTGCCGCATGGTCGATCTGGCCTGCCACATGCGCGCAGTGGGGTTCTGACATGCCGCAAAGCCACGCCACGCGCAACTACGCCGTTGTCACCGCAGCCTACTGGGGCTTCACGCTCACCGATGGCGCGCTGCGCATGCTGGTGCTGCTGCACTTTTACCGCCTGGGGTACTCGCCGTTCACGCTGGCGTTTCTGTTCTTGCTTTATGAAGCGGCCGGCGTGCTGGCCAACCTGGTGGGCGGCTGGCTGGCCACGCGCTATGGCATCACGCGCATGCTGACGGTGGGGCTGGTGACGCAAATCATCGGCTTCACCTTGCTGTCGCAGCTCCAGCCCGATTGGTCGGTGGCGCTGTCGGTGGCCTGGGTGGTGCTGGCGCAGGGCATCTGCGGCGTGGCCAAGGATTTAACCAAGACTGCCAGCAAATCGGCCATCAAGGTCACTTCGGCGCAGGCGAAAGAGCAGGGCGCAGGCCAACTCTTCCAATGGGTGGCCTGGTTCACCGGCAGCAAGAACGCCATGAAGGGAGTGGGCTTTTTCTTGGGTGGACTGTTGCTTCAGGCGCTGGGCTTTCAGCAGGCGCTGTGGGCCATGGCGGCGCTGCTGGCGTTGGTGCTGGTGGGAGTGGTCACCTCGCTGCCGCAAATGATGGGCAAAAGCAAAGCCTCGAAATCGGCCAAGGAGCTGTTCGCCAAGAACGCGGGCATCAACGCGCTGGCCGCCGCAAGGGTGGTGCTGTTTGGCGCGCGCGATGTCTGGTTTGTGGTGGGCGTTCCGGTGTTTTTGTACTCGCAGGGCTGGACGTTCACCATGGTGGGCGGTTTTCTGGCAGCCTGGACGATTGGCTACGGCCTGGTGCAGGCGATGGCGCCGCAGCTAGTGAAGCGCAGCCCGGACGGCCTGAGCACCGAGGTGCCCGCCGCACGGCTGTGGTCGGCCCTCCTGGCGGTGGTGCCCGTCGCCATGGCCGTGGCGGTGGCCTTGCAGGTGCCGCACCTGGAATGGGTGGTGGTGGGCGGCCTGGGGCTGTTCGGCTTTGCGTTTGCCGTCAACTCGTCGGTGCACTCCTACCTCATCCTGGCCTATGCGGGCTCTGAAAAAGCCGCCGAGGACGTGGGCTTTTACTACGCAGCCAACGCGCTCGGGCGTTTTTTTGGCACGCTGATGTCGGGCCTGCTGTACCAGTGGGGCGGGCTGCTGTATGCCCTCGTCGGCTCGGCCGTGATGCTGACCATCTGCTGGCTGGTCACGCTCGCCTTGCCGGTGGCGGTGGACAGGAAAGCGCCAGCGGCGGCTTGAGGATGGCCCATGAATGACCCCGAACTGTTCCAGGCGCCTGCTGTCGTGCCTACCCTGGTCACTGCCCGGCTTGGCACCTGCGGCTGCGCCTGTCCCTTTCCCCTCGACTCCTTCCACCTTTGTTGCTGAAAGCAGGTCTTCCCATGTCCCATCGTATCTACAACGTTCTTTTCATCTGCACGCACAATAGCGCGCGCAGCATCCTGGCCGAGGCGATCCTGAACCAGAAAGGCGCCGGCAGATTTCTTGCGTTCAGCGCAGGCAGTCACCCTGCGGGTCAGGTCAACCCGCATGTGCTTGATCTGCTGGCAAGAAATCGCTTTTCGGCGGAGGGCTCGCGAAGCAAGAACTGGGATGAGTTCGCCGCCCCCGGCGCACCGGTCATGGATTTCGTGTTGACGGTGTGCGACAAGGCGGCCGGCGAGGTGTGCCCCGTCTGGCCAGGACAGCCGATGTCGGCGCACTGGGGTGTCGAAGACCCGGCGGCGGTGCAAGGCGATGCACAGGCGGTGAACAAGGCGTTCAATGATGCGTTCCATGTCCTGAACCGCCGCATTGCGCTTTTTCTCAGTCTGCCGCTCGATAAGCTCGACAAACTGTCGTTGCAGCAAGAGCTGGTCCGCATCGGGCAAACCGCCGCTTGAGGCATTCACATGCTGACGGGCCTGGACGGTGCATCGTCCAGGTTTTTTTCATTGAAAGAGGTGCTCCACCATGGGACTGTTTGAACGGTATTTGACGATCTGGGTTGCGCTGGGCATTGCGGCCGGCGTGGGGCTGGGGCTGGTTCTTCCGGGGCTTTTTCAGGCGGTGGCGGGCCTGGAGATTGCGCAGGTGAATCTGGTGGTGGCGGTATTCATCTGGGTGATGATCTACCCGATGATGATCCAGATTGACTGGGCTGCCATCAAGGACGTGGGCAAAAAGCCGCAAGGCCTGCTGCTGACCCTGGTGGTCAACTGGCTCATCAAGCCGTTCACCATGGCCGCGCTGGGTGTGCTGTTCTTTCAGTACCTCTTCGCCCCCTGGGTCGACCCCCAATCGGCCAGCGAATACATCGCCGGCATGATCTTGCTGGGCGTTGCGCCTTGCACCGCCATGGTGTTTGTGTGGAGCCAGCTCGTCAAAGG
>DAOPUP010000191.1:0-5202 GCA_035350655.1 Acidovorax sp.
TCAGCAGCAGGCTCAGCATGATGGGAATGAACACTGCGCTGGCCCAGTGCAGCAGGGCCACGCTGGCAAACAGCGCCAGCAGCGCCAGCGACAGGTTGCGCACGTCCACGGGCATGTGCAGCATCAGCGGGCCGCTGAACGGCACTGGGCTGGCGAGCGGTGCGTCGGGCGTCTGTGGCGCCTGTGCTGCGTGTTGCGGCGCGCCCGCGGGGCGGGCGGGGCCGCCTTCGGCGCCCGTCGGGGCGGGCATCGGTGGTGCGGTGGGGAGGGGCTCGGTCATGCGCCGATTGTGGGGCGGCTTGCGATCGGCCCTTGTAGGCGTTCAGCGCTTGACGCCGCCCCAGGCCCTTAGAACGTGTTCACGATCTCAGCACAGGGGCAGGCTGCGTTGCTTGTTGAGGGCGTCCACGGTGCCCAGCAACTGCAACCAGTAGCTGGGCAGTGCAGACCAGGGCGCGCCGATGCTCAGGTTGGTGACATACACCAGGCCGGTGTTCATGCGCGGGCGGTGGGCATTTTCCACGGCGGCCTTCATGTCGGTGCAGGTGCTGGCCGTGTGTACCAGCATGGCTTGCGCGCTGTTGTCCCTGGCATAGACCCAGGTGCTGGCCGGCTGCGGGTCCATGCCCTGGTAGGCGGCTGCGTTGCCTGCATAAGTCACCAGCGTGTCGGCGACGCCGGCATAGGCGGGCACCGGGTAGGTGCCCGGGTTGCCGATCACGGTGGGTGCAAGCGGCGGGCTCGCGCCGGGGCTCATGCCTGAGGTGATGGCCTTGATGTGGTTGAAGATGTCCTGGAAATACGCCAAGCGGGCGCTGTCGGCCGCCATGCCGTCCAGAAAGAAACCGTCGAGTTGGTTGGGGTAGAGCCTGACGTAGTTATCGATGGTGGCCTTCACATCGGTCACCGACAGTGCCCCGCTGCTGCCCGAGCCGGTGGCCACGTAGGCGATCACCTTGTTGCCGGTGCCCGGCACGGCCTTGAAGGCGGTGATGGCGGTGCCCAGTGCCGCATCGGCGGTGCTGGCCGAAGTCAGCACGCCGTTGCCGGGGTTGGTGATGGCGGTGATCTGCACATCGGGGTAGCTGTTGGCGCCGCTGGTGAGGCTGGCCCAGGGCGATGAGGCGCCGCTGGCACTGAAATACGCAGGCACCAGCACTTGCAGTTTCTTGTGCGCGGGGCGCACGTAGTAGGTGAGTTGGTCGCTGGCGGTGTTGGCGCTGCTGGTCGCCGTGGCCGTCACTTGGAACGTGGCTGCGGGCGGCAGGCTGCTGACGGTCAGTGTTGTTTTGGCCACACCCGAGAGCGTGGTCGGCGCCACGGGGGCCAGGGTGGCGACAGCGGACGGGTTGACGGCGAACGTTGCGACCGTGCCGTTGGGGGCGGGGCTGCCATTCACGCTCAGGTTGACCGACAGGGGCTCCGAGGCGCTCGGTTCGAGCACGTTGTTGGCGGGCTGGACGAAGTTCAGGCCGATGGGCGCAGTGGGTGCTGGCGCAGGGGCCGGGGCGGCGGCTTTTTCCGTGCCGCCGCCGCAGCCCGCCAGCGCGGCGGTCAGGGCCAGCAGGGAGGCGGCCAGGCGGAAAGGGGAAAGACGGTGGTGGGTCATGCAGTTTCCAGGGAATTCGCAGCGTTTAATTGTGACTGATTGTTGCCCCGCGGCGGCCCAGCCAAGCGGAGCTTCTGGGCGGGAAACGCCGCTTTGTTGCGCCGATCGCGGCCGGCCCGTGCCGCTACCATGGGCCGCATGTCCTTTCCCATTCCTCGTCTTTCGCATCTGGCGGCCTTGCTGACAGCGACGCTGCTGGCCGGTTGCGGCACCCTGGATGTGCCGCGCGCCGACAACTACCCCGCCACCGACCAGAAGAAGGCGCGCGCCGTGCAGCACTGGGATCTGCTGGCCAGCGATGTGGCCGCGCGCGTGGCCGAGAAAGTGGCCGCCTTGCCCGAAGGTGAAAACCCCATCCATGTCACGGTGGCCGACAACTCCAGCTTCCATCTGGGTTTTCTCAAACTGTTGCGGGTGCAGCTGTTGAACCGCAAGGTCGTGCTGTCGACCGTGCCGACGGCGGTGGAACTGGAGGTGCAGACGCAAGTGGTGCAGCACCGCTCGGGGGTTCCCGCCAACCTGCCCATTCCCTTGCACTGGACCCTGCTGGGCACCGGCGTGGGCGTGTGGCGTGACTGGACCGAGAACTACGCCGACCGCAGCCTGCTGCCCGGCATGGCCACGGTGCTTGGCGTGGGTGCCGGCGTGGCCATCGATATGGCGCAGCGCCACACCCAGGGCCCTGCGGCCGGTGGCCCCACACGCACCGAAGTGCTGGTCACCACCGCTCTCAAGACCCAGGATCGCTACCTGGCCGGTTCGGCCGACATGTACTACATCGAGCGTGCCGATGCCGTGCTCTACCAGCCTGAGTTGCCGACGCCGCCGCCACCGCCGCCCACGCCGGTGAAGACCTGGCGGGTGGTCGCGCCATGAGGGCGCGCCGGCACCTGCTGCGCGCCGCCCTGGCGGGCCTGGCCGCCTTCGGGCTGCAGGGTTGCGCTAGCTACTACTACGGCGACCGCACCACCGGGGCCGGGCGCACCGACCTCATCGAGGCCAACGAGCGCGCCGTGGACGCGCTGCTGCTGGGCGCGGCGCTGGACCCGGGCCAGCCCGTGCTGGTGGCCACCCTGGTGAACGTGGACCGGCTCGATGAATCGTCGCGCCTGGGGCGCATCTTTTCCGAGCAGATGGCCGGCCGCATGGCGCAGCGGGGCCTGCGCGTGACGGAGGTGAAGCTGCGCGAGGACCTGGTGCTGCACCGTGAGCAGGGGGCCTTGCTGCTGTCGCGCGAGTTGCGCGAAGTCAGCCAGGCGCAGAGCGCGCAGGCCGTGGTGGTGGGCACCTATGCGGTATCGGCATCGGTGCTGTACATCAGCCTCAAGCTCGTGAACCCGGTGGGCAACCAGGTGGTGGCGGCGCACAACTACGCCCTGCCGGTGGACGAGAACGTGCGCAGCCTGCTGTTCGCTCGCTGAGGGGTTCACAGGGGCCGTGGCGTCGACCCACAGGGATGCCGGGCGGATACAGCGCCCGCTGTTCACGGCGGGCGGTGCGCCCAGCAAAAAGCCCCTCGCGAGGGGCTTTTGATTGCTATAAATAAAATAGCATTAGGTGTAAATAAATAAAGGTATTCAGGCTGATTTGACCTGAAAATCAGCCGCCTCAGTGCAGCATCAGTGCGCCACTGGACTTGCTCTTGCCTGCGCGGGCGGGCGGATTGCACAGGCCGCAGGTGAAATGGCGGTTTTCATAGAGCTCGGTCACGAACTGGCCTTTGCAGTCGGCGCATTGGGTGCGCGTGAGCATGCCGGCATCCACAAACTTCACCAGGCGCCAGGCGCGGGTGAACGACAGCAGGGGTTCGATCTCGGCTGTGGCCACCTGTTCGTTGTAGAGGCGGTAGGCCTTGGTCAACAACTCCACCGAGTCCAGGTCCACGCCCTTGGACAGGTATTCGTAGATGTTCAAAAACAGCGAGCTGTGGATGTTTTCCTGCCAGGTGAGGAACCAGTCGGTGGAAAACGGCAGCTGGCCCTTCGATGGCGACTTGCCGGCGATCTCCTTGTACAGGCGGATCAGGCGCTCATACGACAGCGTGGTTTCCGATTCGAGCACCTGCATGCGCGCGCCCATCTCGATCAGCATGGCGGCACGTTCGATCTGCTTGGATTCGTTCAGAACGCTCTTGGCGGGGGCTTTGGTGGCGGCGGGCGTGGCAGACATGGCGGGCTTTCGGTGGAGATCGGCGGAAAACAGGAAGGAGGGCGAAGGCTCAGAGCACTTCCGACACGCGGCTGGCCATCAGGATGTTGGCGTGCAGCGTGTTGGTGGCTTCGTTGCCCACCTTCTTGGCCGTGTGGTTGGTCAGCAGGCTCCACACCAGGTTGTCATCCACGCGGAAGCTGCAAAGCAGGGTGTTGCGGGAGGCCAGTTTGAGCACTTGCGCCGCCGACAGCGATGCCAGAATGTCGGCAGCGTCTTCGTTCATGCCCAGGCGGAACACTGCCTCGGCCTTGTCGTGGCGAATCAGGTTTTGCGCCAGCATCAGGTACGTGAGGTTGGCTTCGCGGATTTCGGCGAGCAGTTGTTCGTTGGTCATGGCAGCTTTCCTTTTCTTGGCCGGTTTTGGCGTCGCCTGCTGACTGCAGGTTGTGCGTGATCCGTTGAAATGGATTGTGAAACTGCCCCAATCAAAAATTAAGTCGGGGATTGGCGGTGCCGCGCGTCTGGTTTCGGGGTGGGGCTTGTAGGAATTTGCCCTACAAGTCTATCGGGTTGCACAGGCCATGGCACTGGACGGAGCCTGCTGTGCTGGCAGGCGCAGGCCCTCCAATTGTGCTCATGGTTTTGATAGCACCTGCAACACCTTCTTTTTTGCGCTTTTGCAACCCTTGCCGCAGGTTAGAGCGTGTTTGCAATCTTGCATCAGCCTCTGAGAGCGCGTAAATACGTTCTCAGCCTTTTTCGACGGGGCGCGAAGGGTCGCTGCACCATTCGCTCCAGCTGCCCGCAAACAAGGAGGTTTTTCCGAGCCCGGCCAATTCCATGGCCAGCATGTTGGGTAGGGCGCTCACACCGCTGCCGCACTGGTGGACTACGGTGGCCGCATCGCGGCCCGCCAGCAGGGCATCGAATTCGGCGCGCAGCACGGCGGCTGGCTTGAAGTGACCGTCGGCACCGATGTTCTCGGTAAACGGGCGATTGAGAGCTCCCGGAATATGCCCGGCCACCGGGTCCAGCGGCTCCACCTCACCGCGGTAGCGGGGCGCGCCGCGCGCATCGATCAGCGTCTGGCCTGGCTGCTGCAAGGCGGCCAGCACATCGTCCGCGCTCACCAGCTGGCGCAGCGGGGCGTGCAATACAAAGTTCGACTGGAAATGCGCGGGTTCTGCGCCACGGGCGATGGCGCCGCCTGCTGCCTGCCAGGCCTGCAGGCCGCCGTCGAGCACGGCCACCGCATCGTGTCCGGCCCACTTGAGCATCCACCACAGACGCCCACAGTAATTGGCGCCCTGGCGGTCGTACACCACGGCCTGCATGCCATTGGCAAAGCCCACGCTCGATAGCCACATGGCAAAGCGCTCGCGGCTGGGCAGCGGGTGGCGTCCACCCGAGGCGGGCGCCAGCCGCCTGCCGCTGCTGGAGAT
>DAOPUP010000192.1:0-5192 GCA_035350655.1 Acidovorax sp.
TCGGGCACGGCCCTCAAGATGGGGGAGGTGATTGCCGATGCGTTGGGGCGTGACCTCAAGGAATGCGCCGTCTATGCGCGCGAAGGTGTGACCGGTGAGCGCGATCCGTCGAGCATCGGTTTTGCCACCATCCGCGGCGGCGATATCGTGGGCGACCACACCGTGCTGTTCGCGGGCATTGGCGAGCGCATCGAAATCACCCACAAATCGTCCAGCCGCGCCACCTATGCCCAGGGCAGCCTGCGCGCCGTACGCTTTCTCGCCGGCCGCCAGACGGGCCTGTTCGACATGTTCGACGTACTGGGCCTGAACTAGCCCCACAGCGAGCCGGCATGGACGCATTTCACTGGTGGCGCCAAGGGGATGCCGTGACGCAGGGCACGGCCCTGCTGTTGCTCGCCATGTCGGTGACCAGCTGGGTGGTGATCTTCTGGAAGCTGCGCCTCATGCACCGGGCCACGGCCGACGTGGCGCGGTGCACGGCGGCATTCTGGCAGGCGCCCTCGCTGGACGTCGCGGCACAGCGCTTGCAGTCTTTTGACCGGGAAGCGCTGGTTCTGCCTTTGGTGATTGCTGCAAATTCAATAGCAAGTCAGGCGGGTGCCGGTGCGCCGGTGACGCTGGCCACCACCGGCAGCCTGTCACAACAGCTCACCCGTGTGCTGCGCGATGCCCTGCATGGCGCCCTCGGCCGGTTGCAGTGGGGGCAGGTGCTGCTGGCCACCGTGGGCTCCACGGCCCCGTTCGTCGGGCTGCTGGGCACGGTCTGGGGTATCTACCATGCCCTCACCGCCATGGCAGGCGCCGGACAGATCACTATCGACCGCGTGGCCGGCCCCGTGGGTGAAGCGCTGGTGATGACGGCCGCGGGCCTGGCGGTCGCCATTCCGGCGGTGCTGGCCTACAACGGGTTTGGGCGTTTCATTGGCCGCATTGAGGCCGACCTCGAAGGTTTTGCGCGCGACCTGCGCGAGTTGCTGGCGCAGCACCCGGAGTCCTGACACATGGCATTCGGCCGGCTTGAGCGCACCCCCGGGCCCCAGCCCATGAGCGACATCAACATGACCCCGCTGGTCGATGTGATGCTGGTGCTGGTGGTCATCTTTATCCTCACGGCGCCCTTGTTGGCCAGTTCCATCCGGCTCGACCTGCCGCGCGCAGAAGGTGCCACACCCGGCGCCGCACCCCAGTTCGTGACGCTGGTGCTGGATCGCACCGGCCAGGCCTATCTGGATGACCAGCCCGTGTCGCAGCCTGCCCTGGCCGAGCGGCTCCAGCGCATCGGTGCGGTGCGCCCCGACACGGAAGTGCAGTTGCGTGCCGATGCGGCCGTGCCCTATGGTCGCGTGGCCGAAGTCATGGGCGCCGCCCACAGCGCCGGGCTCCAGCGCATCGGGTTCGTTGCCGAACCGCCGGTTGCGGCGCCCTGAGCCCCTGGCGGCAAGGCCAGACCCCGCACCGGGTGTGGCGTACCGTCAGGCGCCACCCCCGCGACCGCCTAAAATCGGTCAAAGCAGCAGCCCAGCGGCTGCACCCCTCTCACCCAGCAGAGCCCCCATGCAAGAAAAATATTCCCACCAAGACGTCGAGCGCGCCGCGCATGACCACTGGACCGCTCGCAATGCCTACCGCGTGACGGAAGACGCGAACAAGAAGAAGTTCTACGCCTGCTCGATGCTGCCCTACCCCAGCGGCAAGCTGCACATGGGCCATGTGCGCAACTACACCATCAACGACATGCTCACGCGCTACCTGCGCATGAACGGCCACAACGTCCTCATGCCCATGGGCTGGGACGCCTTCGGCCTGCCGGCCGAGAACGCGGCGCTCAAGAATGGTGTGCCACCTGCCCAATGGACGTACGAGAACATCGCGTACATGAAAAAGCAGATGCAGGCCATGGGCCTGGCCATCGACTGGTCGCGCGAAGTGGCCACCTGCGACCCCACCTATTACAAGTGGAACCAGTGGCTGTTTTTGAAGATGCTGGAAAAGGGCATTGCCTACCGCAAGACCCAGGTAGTGAACTGGGACCCGGTGGACCAGACCGTGCTGGCCAACGAGCAGGTGATCGATGGCAAAGGCTGGCGCACCGGCGCCGTGGTGGAAAAGCGCGAGATTCCGGGTTATTACCTCAAGATCACCGACTACGCCGAAGAGTTGCTGGGCTTTGTGACCGGCGACAAGCTGCCCGGCTGGCCCGAGCGTGTGAAGCTGATGCAGGAGAACTGGATTGGCAAGAGCGAAGGCGTGCGCTTTGCCTTCACGCACGACATCGCGGGCGACGACGGCGCGCTGATTGGCGACGGCAAGATGTATGTGTTCACCACGCGCGCCGACACCATTATGGGTGTGACCTTCTGCGCCGTGGCGCCCGAGCATCCGCTGGCGGCCCATGCCGCCAAGACCAACCCTGCCCTCAAAGCGTTCATCGAAGAGTGCAAGAGCGGTGGCACCACCGAAGCCGAGCTGGCTACGCAAGAGAAGAAGGGCGTGCCCACGGGGCTGTTCGTCACGCATCCGCTCACGGACCTGCCGGTGCAGGTGTGGGTCGGCAACTACGTGCTGATGGGCTACGGTGACGGCGCCGTGATGGGCGTGCCCGCGCACGACGAGCGCGACTTTGCGTTCGCGCTCAAGTACGGCATCGAGATCAAGCAGGTGGTGCTGGTCGATGGCGAGCATTTCGACTACCACCAGTGGCACGAATGGTACGGCGACAAACAGCGCAGCGTCACCATCAACTCCGACAGCTTCAGCGGTCTGTCCTTCAAAGACGCCGTGGCGGCTGTGGCCCACGCCTTGCAGCAAAAAGGCCTGGGCGAGCTCAAGACCACCTGGCGCCTGCGCGACTGGGGCGTGAGCCGCCAGCGCTACTGGGGCACGCCGATCCCGATCATCCATTGCGACGAACACGGCGCGGTGCCCGTGCCCGAGAAGGATCTGCCCGTGGTGTTGCCGCAGGACTGCATCCCCGACGGCTCGGGCAATCCGCTGCACAAGCACGAAGGCTTCCACGCCGGCGTGACCTGCCCCGTGTGCGGCAAGCCCGCGCGCCGCGAGACGGACACCATGGACACCTTCGTGGACAGCTCGTGGTACTTCATGCGCTATTGCGATCCGAAGAACGCGGATGCCATGGTTGCTGGCGGTGCCGATTACTGGATGCCGATGGACCAGTACATCGGCGGCATTGAGCACGCCATCCTGCACTTGCTGTATGCGCGCTTCTGGACCAAGGTGATGCGCGATCTGGGCCTGGTGAAAGTGGACGAACCCTTCACCAAGCTGCTCACCCAGGGCATGGTGCTCAACCACATCTACAGCCGCCGCACCGACAAGGGCGGCAAGGAATACTTCTGGCCGCACGACGTGGAGCATGTGCTCGACGACGCGGGCAAGGTGGTGGGGGCGAAGCTGATCAACGCCGTGGGTGATTTGCCCGTGGGCACACCAATCGACTACGAAGGCGTGGGCACCATGTCCAAGTCCAAGAACAACGGCGTCGATCCGCAAGACCTGATCGAAAAGTACGGCGCCGACACCGCCCGCCTGTACACCATGTTCACCGCCCCGCCCGAGGCCACGTTGGAGTGGAACGACGCCGCCGTGGAAGGCAGCTACCGCTTCCTGCGCCGCGTCTGGAACTTTGGCGTCAAGCTGTCTGCTATGGATATGCAAGCTGCAACCGCAAGCGTGGCAAGCGCTAGCAGCCTGAAAGATGTGGAATTTGGCAAAGAGGCCAAGGCCCTGCGCCTGGAGATCCACACCGTGCTCAAGCAGGTGGATTACGACTACCAGCGCATGCAGTACAACACCGTGGTGTCGGGCGCGATGAAAATGATCAACGCACTCGAAGACTACAAAGCCCTGGACTGTGCAGGCGCCCAGGTCGCACTCATCGAAGGCTTCGGCATCCTGCTGCGCTGCCTGTACCCGGCCACGCCGCATGTGGCGCACAGCCTGTGGTCGCAGCTGGGCTACGCCGGGCAACTGGGCGATCTGCTCGATGCGCCCTGGCCGCAGGTCGATCCGGATGCGCTGGTGCAGGACGAGATCGAGCTCATGCTGCAGGTCAACGGCAAGCTGCGCGGCTCCATCCATGTGCCTGCCCAGGCCGACAAGGCCGCGATCGAGCGCATTGCGCTGGCCAGCGAAGCCTTTGTGGCCCAGGCTGCGGGCGCCGCGCCCAAGCGGGTGATCGTGGTGCCAGGCCGCCTGGTGAACGTGGTGGTGTGACCGTGATGAACAAGCGCGCGCTGCTCTGCCTCGCCCCGACGGCCTTGCTGGCGGCCTGTGGTTTCCGCCTGCGCGGGGTGCCTGAATTTTCCTTCGCAACGCTTTACGTGGCGGCGCCGCAAGGCTCGCCCCTGGCGCGGGAGCTGACGCGCACGCTGGAGGGGTCAGGCAGCACGCTGCGGGTGCTGCGCGATGCCGCTGCCCTGCCGACCGCCGAGGCCGTGGTGGATCTGCTGTCGGAGCAGCGCGAGCGCGTGGTGGTGGGCCTCAACGCCTCGGGTCAGGTGCGTGAACTGCAGCTGCGCCTGCGTGTGCGCTTCAAACTGCGCACGCCGGCCGGCGAGGAGCTGATTCCCGAGACCGAACTGCTGCAGCAGCGTGAGATCAGCTACAACGAAACCATCGCCCTGGCCAAGGAGGCCGAAGAGGCCCTGCTGTACCGCAACATGCAGACCGACATCGTGCAGCAGCTGCTGCGCCGGCTGGCGGTGGTCAAGCGCTGAGGCCGGCTGAAGGTGCGGCCTGTCTGCGGATGGGCCGTCCACCGCAACGGCAGTTGCGTCGCCTCGCCGAGCGCCAGCGCTGTCTTCGGCGTCCCGCTCCCCGTTTTCCGGCGCAAGGCCAAGCTTTCAAGCCGCCGGCGCCCGCATCAGCGTGCTCTTGCCGAACAGCGACTCGACCAGATCCACGGCCAGCACGGCCGTGCGGTTGCGCACATCGAGCGCGGGGTTGAGTTCCATGATGTCCAGCGAAGCCAGCTGCCCGCTGTCGGCAATCATTTCCATGCACAGTTGCGCTTCGCGGTAGGTGGGGCCGCCGGCCACCGTGGTGGCCACACCGGGTGCAATGTCGGGGTCGAGAAAATCCACATCGAAGCTCACGTGCAGGTGCGTGTCGGCGTCCAGCCCCGCCAGCGCCTGCTGCATGGTCTGGCGCATGCCCACTTCGTCGAT
>DAOPUP010000193.1:0-1509 GCA_035350655.1 Acidovorax sp.
CCCACCCCTGCCGTCGCGCTTCTGGGCCGACCTTTCCACCCGCGACTTCACCGGGCTGCGCGCCAGCGGCCAGGCCCGGCAGACGGTGGCCGTGCTGCCGGTGGCGGCCATCGAGCAGCATGGGCCGCACCTGCCGCTGTCGGTGGATGCCACGCTGCTGCAGGGCGTGATGGACGCCGCCCTGCCGCTGCTGCCCGCCGCGCTGCCCGTGCTGTTTTTGCCGCCGCAGGTGGTGGGCCTGAGCCCCGAGCACATCCGCTTTCCGGGCACGCTCACGCTGTCGCCCGCCACGGTGATCGCGCTGTGGACCGAGATTGGCGAATGCGTGGCGCGCGCCGGGGTGAAAAAGCTCTTGCTGTTCAACGGCCATGGCGGCCAGGTCAGCGTGATGGACATCGTGGCGCGCGAGTTGCGCACCCGCTGCGGTCTGCTGGTCTACAGCGCCAGCTGGTTCAGCCTGCCGCTGCCCGACGCCGTGGCCGGCCAGTTCAGCGCCGATGAGCACCGCTTCGGCATCCATGCGGGCGACATCGAGACCTCGATGATGCTGCACCTGGCGCCGGGCCGGGTGCACATGGAACACGCGCGCGATTTCCGCTCCACCTCGCAGGACCGCGCCGAGCGCTACGCCATTCTGGGCAACGGCAAAAGCGCCAAACTGGGCTGGCAGATGCAGGACTACCACCCGGCCGGTGCCGTGGGCAATGCCGCCGCCGCCACGGCCGACAAAGGGCGGGCGGTGGTCGAGGCCGCCGCGCAGCAACTGGCGCGGCTGCTGCAGGAACTGCACGATCTGCCGCTGGCCACCCTGGTGGAAGGCCCTGCAGGATTGTCCGAATAATTGAGGCGTTTTAGGGCTGAAGTGCTTGTTCGGTATGCACTAATAGCTCTATTTTTGATAGCATTTTGCTACATCACCCGCCCGAACCACCACACCGACAGCCCTGCGGCCAGCACCGCCAGCAAGGCGCCCGCCAGCGCCAGCAGGGCCGAGATTTCGGTCTCGCGCTTTTCCACCGTCAGGCGCGAACTCAGGGTTTCATAGACCTTTTTTAGATCGGCCGCCGTGGCCGCGTGAAAGTATTCGGCCTGGGTGCGCAAGGCCACCGCCTTGAGGGTTTCCTCGTCGAGGCGCACGCGCATCGACCAGCCTTCAAAACCAATGGTTTCGCCCTGCACCGTGCCCACGCCCACGGTGTACACGCGCACGCCCCGGTCGGCGGCCCATTGGGCGGCTTCGAGCGGGTCGACCCCGGTGGTGCGCTGGCCGTCGGTCAGCATGATGATGGCAGCCGAGTTGTAGGAGCCCGGCGCCACGGGCGTGAAGGTCTTGGTAGGGCCCTGCTTGGCGACTTCGTCGAGCGAGCGTGGCCGCATGGCCTGGCGCCCGCCCAGGGCCGCGATGTCGATGCCCGCATCGGGGAACAGCGTGGCCAGCGCCAGCATGATGCCGTTGCCCGTGGCCGTGCCGCGCTGCAGCTGAAAGCTGTCGATCGCCTTGACCAGGTC
>DAOPUP010000193.1:1609-5125 GCA_035350655.1 Acidovorax sp.
TTGCGCCGGTGCAGCAGCCAGGCATACAGCGCCACCAGCAGCGGCACCGCCAGCAGCAGCCAGAGCAGGGTGGGCCAGAGAAAAACCATGGTCGGGTGTCCTTCGCGATGGGGGGCTCAGGCCGTGGCTGGCACCGTGGTGGGGCGCAGTCCGGGCGGGTAGGCGCGCCGCCGGGGCCCGGCGCGGCGCTGGCGCAGGTCCATGAAGCGCAGCAGGGCGTCGATCAGGTCGTCATCGGTGCGCAGCTCCAGCGTGTCGGCACCTGCGGCGGCCAGGCCTGCGCGCAATGCGGCCTCGCGCTCGGCGGCCAGGCGGACAAAGCGCTGGCGAAAGGCCTTGTCGTGCGTATCGACCTGCAGTTGCTCGCCGGTTTCGGCGTCGCGCAGGAGCACCAGGCCCAGGTCGGGCAGTTCAAGTTCGAGCGGGTCGAACAGGCGCACGGCCACCAGGTCGTGGCGTTGCGCGAGCTGGGCCAGCGGCTTTTCCCAGCCAGGCGCGCTGATGAAGTCCGACACCACGAACACCGTGGAGCGCCGGCGGATGCCGCCCAGGCCAGCCTGCAGCAGCAAGCCCAGCTCGGTGCCGCCCGCCGCCCGGCCGGTGGCCGGCTGCAGCAGCCGGTGCATGAGGTGCAGCACCTGTGCGCGGCTGCTGCGCGGGGGCAGCACGGCATCGACCGCACGCGTGCTGCGGCCCTCGGCGCTCGTTGCACCATACGCCCCCCCCGCGCCATACAGCATGGCGCCCACCCGGTTGCCGTGGCGCGTGAGCAGGCGTGCCAGCACCGCGACCAAGCCGGTGAGGATGTCGCGCTTGGCGTGGCCCGGCGGGCCAAAGTGGATGGAAGGGCTCAGGTCCAGCAGAAACCAGGCCGACATCTCGCGGTCTTCGGTGAAAACGCGCACATGGGGCGCGTTCAGGCGCGCGGTGACGTTCCAGTCGATGTGGCGCACATCGTCGTGGGGCTGGTATTCGCGCAGGTCGGCCAGGTCCAGCCCGCTGCCGCGCACCAGGGTGCGATAGTCGCCCTGCAGCAGCCCGTCGAGCCGGCGGATGACATGCCATTCCAGCTGCCTCAGCAGGCGGTCGGCCTGGCCGGGCAGGGGCTGCCCGCTGGCGGCTTCAGGCGGCTTTTTGCTCATGGTGCAACGGCCTGGCAGGCGCCGGGATCTGGGCCATGATGCGTGCAATCAGCGCATCGGCATCCAGCCCGTCCGACAGCGCCTCGTACGACAGCGACAGCCGGTGGCGCAGCACATCGGGCGCCAGGTCGGTCATGTCTTCGGGCAGCACATAGGCGCGCCCGCGTAGCATGGCCAGGGCCTGGGCGCCTTCGGCCAGGCAGATGGTGGCGCGCGGGCTGGCGCCGCAGGCAATGAACGGTGCAATGTCCTGGACGCCGTGCTGCGCGGGCGCCCGCGTGGCCGCCACCAGCTTCACCGCATATTGCAGCAGCGACGGGTCCACATACACGCTGCGGCATTCGGCCTGCAGGGCCGACAGCTGCGCCGTGGTGGCCACGGGCAGCACCTGCACGGGCGCAGCCAGCGCGCGCTGGGCAATCACGAACTCTTCCTCTTCGGTGGGGTAACCCAGCAGCACCTTCATCATGAAGCGGTCCACCTGCGCTTCGGGCAGGGCGTAGGTGCCTTCGGTCTCGATGGGGTTTTGCGTGGCCATCACCACAAAGGGTTCGGGCACCTTGTGGGTTTCGCCGGCAATCGTGACCTGGCGCTCCTGCATCACCTCCAGCAGGGCGCTTTGCACCTTGGCGGGGGCGCGGTTGATTTCGTCGGCCAGCAGCAGGTGCGTGAACACCGGGCCCAGCGTGGTGCTGAACTCGCCCGTTTTCTGGTTGTACATGCGCGTGCCCACCAGGTCGGCGGGCACCAGGTCGGGCGTGAACTGGATGCGCTTGAAGCGGCCCTGGATGGTGCTGGCCAGGGTTTTCACGGTGAGCGTCTTGGCCAGGCCGGGCACGCCTTCGACCAGCAGATGGCCCTGGGCCAGCATGGCCACCATCACGCGTTCGAGAAAGCGGTCTTGGCCGACCACGACGCGCTTGACCTCGTAGAGCACCTGCTCCATCAGCGTGGCGGTGTGTGTGGTGGCTTCCATGGATTTCCTTCCGTGTCAGTGATCAACGATGCTGCGGGCCGTTCCCAACCCACGAAGCGCGCGCGGCCAAGGCGAGCGACACCGAGCAAGGGCCGCCCCGCAGTGAGGGTGTCGTCCCCCTTGAGGGGGAAGGCGCGAAGCGACTCAGGGGGTGTTTCATTTCAGAACGGCGGCATGCCCACCGCAGCCGCGGCGTTTTCAATGGGCACGGCAAAGCCGATGCCGATAAAGGTGCGGGCCTCGGTGGGGTTGAGGATGGCGGTGACGATGCCCACCACCTCGCCTTCCATGGTGACCAGCGGGCCGCCCGAGTTGCCGGGGTTGGCGGCCGCGTCGAACTGGATCAGGTTGGTCAGTGGTCGTTGGCCCTCGGGCGACGCGAAGGTGCGGCCCAGGCCCGACACCACGCCTGCCGAAACCGAGGGCCCGATGCCGAACGGAAAACCGATCGCCGCCACCTGGTCGCCCGCGCGCAGGTTCTGCGTGGAGCGCAGCGGTGCCGCGGCCAGGTCGTCGGGCACCTTGTGGGCCCGCAGCACGGCCAGGTCGTTCTCGGGCTGGACACCGGTGACGCTGGCGGTGGTTTCCAGCCCATCATGGAAGGTGATGGTGATGCGGCTGGCGCCCTGCACGACATGCAGGTTGGTGAGGATGATTCCCGAATCCACAATCACCACGCCGGTTCCGATGCCGCGCTCGGTCTCTGTCCTGCCGTTCTTGCTGCGCGTGTAGCTCGCCACACGCACCACCGAGGGCGCCACGGCCTCCACTGCCGCTGTGGCGGGCGATGGAAAGGTGGTGGTCTCCAGGGTGCGCAGCACGGCAGCGTCGATGTCGTCCTGCGTGATGCGGCGGGGCGTGGTGCCCGGGTGCAGCCACAGGCTGGCCAGCAGCAGCGCGGCCAGCACCGCCACGGTCGCCCACAGGGCGCGCAGGCGTTGGTGTGCTGCGGTGGTGGTGAGGGTGGAGACGGGCGCTGCCGCTGGCGCCGGCACGCTGGTGTCCGCGGCCGCCGGTTCTGCCGGGCGCCGCGTGGGGCGGGAACTGCTGTAGAGGGCGGGCCGGGGCATCCTGTCACCTTCTGGTTCCATGGCCATTTTCGGCACCGGTGTGCAGGCACGCGGCGTTCGGAAACGGCGGTTCGCGCCAGGGCATGGCGCAGGGATTTGACGGTAGCACGGATCGGCCCTTTGTGCATCCGCTGGTGCAGGGGGGGCGGGTGCGGCATCATGGCGGCATGCCTTTCTGGATTGATACGCACTGCCACCTGGACGCCGCCGAGTTTGCCGCTGACCGCGACGCCGTGCGCCAGCAGGCGGCCGCAGCGGGCGTGGCGCATTGCGTGATACCGGCGGTGGAGCGCGCCAACTGGGATGCCGTGCGCCAGCTGGCGCACCG
>DAOPUP010000194.1:0-5104 GCA_035350655.1 Acidovorax sp.
CCAGTGCTAGCTTTTCGTACCGTCACTTATTGCACTGAAAACGAGGAGACCCCCTCATGCGCACCTTCTCCCGCGAATTCGCGCCCCACATCCTGGTGAATGCCGTGGCACCGGGCCTCATCGAGACGCGCATGACCACCGACGTGATCGCCCGCTTCGGCGACCAGCGCATGGCCGAGATCCCGCTGGGCCGCTACGGCACGCCCGACGACATCGCCGGCGTGGTGAAGTTTCTCTGCGGGCCTGACTCGGCCTACATGACCGGGCAACTGATCACGGTCGACGGCGGGGTGTTGAACTCGTCTTGAGTTCAGTCCTTGCCCACCTCACGCACCGCATCCAGATTGGCCAGCATGCGGTTGAGGTAGCCGATCAGTGCGTCGCGCTCTTGCGGGCTGAAGCCACCCAGCAGGGCTTCTTCGCGCGCGGTGGCCAGGCGGATGATGCGGTCGTGCTGCTTCCTGCCGGCGGGCGTGGTGGCGTACTCGACCTTGCGCAGGCCGAGTGGGCGCGATTTGAGGAATCCGCGTTCCTGCAGCAGGGCCACGCTACGGCTCACGGCGGCCTTGTCCAGTCCCATGAGGTCGCAGGCGGCGGAGGCGGTGGTCCAGGGATAGATCTCGAAGTAGGACAGCACCCGCCAGTCGGCCACATCCAGGTCGAAGCGGGCCCGGTACAGGCTGGACGCGCTGCTGGACATCTTGTTGGACAGCCAGAGCAGGAGGCCGGGCACGTAGCGATCAAGATCGAGTTTCATGCCCGGAATGGTAGTGGGTCCGCCCGCGCCGGGCTCAGACCTGAGCGAAGCCCTCGTAGTTTTTCTCCGCCACGCCTTCGATGATGCGGCGGTAGGCCGGCACACCCGCCGCATACGGCATGAACACGCGCGGCTTGCCCGGCATGTTGGCGCCCAGGTACCACGAATTGCCCACCGGGTAGAGGGTCTGGTTCGCGACCTCGTTGACGTGATCCACCCATTGGTCTTCGTGCGCCTGTTCGGCCTCGATGCGCCGGGTGCCCTTCGAGCGGCTGTGCCCGATGAAATTCGAGATCCAGTCGACGTGGGTTTCGATCGAGTGCACCACGTTGCTGAGCGCCGCCGGGCTGCCCGGGCCGGCGATGACGAACAGGTTGGGGAAGCCCGCGATGGACACCCCGAGGTAGGTGCGGGGGCCCGCCGCCCATTTCTCGCGCAGCGACTGGCCGCCCGTGCCCCGGATGTCCATGGCCAGCAGCGCGCCAGTCATGGCGTCAAAGCCGGTGGCGAACACGATGACGTCGAGCTCGTGGTGGCCCTGCGTGGTGCGCAGTCCTGTCGGCGTGATCTCGGTGATGGGATGGGCCTTCACATCCACCAGGTCCACGTTGTCGCGGTTGAAGGTCTCGTAGTAATGGGTATCGACGCACATTCGCTTGGTGCCGAAGGGCAGGTCGGGCTTGGGGCAGAGGATCTCCGCCTTGGCCGGGTCCTTCACCGTGGCGCGGATCTTTCCGCGCACGAAGTCGCCAGCGTACTGATTGGCGATGGGGTTGCGCAAGAGGTCGTTGAACGCGCGCAGCATGCGGAAACCACCGCCCGCGCCGCGCCAGCGGAACTCGAATTCCTTGAGCCGGTCCTCGTCGCTCACCTCCAGGGCACTCTTGTCGTTGGCGCTGAGGAACACGCCGGTGACGGCTTCGCGAGCCAGGGCACGCCTTTCGGCGTAGTGCGCCTTCACGTGAGCGAGCGTGGCTTCGGTGAGCGGTTCGTTCTGTGCGGGCACGCTGAAGTTGGCCGTGCGCTGAAAGACGGTGAGATGGGCCGCCTGCTCGGCAATCACCGGCGTCATCTGCACGCCGCTGGAGCCGGTTCCGATCAGGCCCACGCGCTTGCCGGCGAAATCCACGCCTTCGCGCGGCCAGTTGGCGCTGTGGTACCAATCACCCTTGAAGGTCTCCAGGCCCTTGAAGGCCGGCGGTTGCGGAATCGACAGGCAGCCCGTGGCCATCATCAGGTATTGCCCATCGAAGCGTTCACCCGCTTCGGTCAACACGGTCCAGCGCGCGCTGGCCTCGTCAAAGGTCGCGCTGGCCACGCGCGTTTCCAGCTGGATGTCGCGGCGCAGGTCGAAGCGGTCGGCCACGTGGTTGATGTAGCGCAGGATCTCGGCCTGCGGCGCGTAGCGCTCGCTCCAGTTCCACTCCTGCTGCAGCTCCTCGCTGAAGGAATAGGAATAGTCCAGGCTCTCGACGTCGCAACGCGCGCCGGGATAGCGGTTCCAGTACCAGGTGCCGCCCACGCCGTCTCCGGCTTCGAGCAGCTTCACAGACAGGCCCATGCGGCGGGCGCGGTACAGCTGGTACAGGCCGGCGAAGCCGGCGCCAACAATGATCATGTCCACCGGCGCGGTGGTTTTCTGGGGGGTCATGGATGTGCTCCTCGGGTCTCGGGTGGGGCGGGTGTTGAAGAACCCGCTGTCGAGAACGATTTTGCGCTGTCTAGTGTTGTGTTGTCAACCTAATAGGTTGACCTTACAACAGTTCAGACGTCTAATGCGCCGCAGCACGCCCGCAAACCGAAAGGAGACACGAACCGATGGACAAGGAAATCGAGACCCTGCTGGAGATGGTCAAGTCGGCCAACCGCAAGCCCTTCTGGCAGAGCACGCCGCAGGAAGCGCGCAGCGGACCCATGCTCATGGCCCTGCTCTTTGGCGACGCGCCGTCCGTCGAGCGCGACGAGAGCTTCACCATCCCTTCTTCCGGCGGTTTCGACCTGCCCGTGCGGCTGTACGTCCCGTCTGCAAATCCCAAAGGCCTGATCGTGTATTTCCATGGCGGCGGCTGGGTCATTGGCACCGTGGCGGGTTACCACCCGTTCACCGCCACCCTGGCGAACCGCACCGGTTGCGCTGTGCTCTCGGTGGACTACCGGCTCGCACCCGAACACGCGTTTCCCCTGCCGGTGGACGACGCGCTGGCCGCCATCCGGTGGGGGGCTTCCCCGGCGGCGGCAAAGGCCATCGGCCACGAGCCGCCTGTGCTGGTGGCCATGGGCGACAGCGCAGGGGGCAACCTGGCCACCGTGGCATCGCGCCTGCACAATGCCTCGTCGCCTGCTCGCCGGGTGGACCTGCAGGTGCTGGCCTACCCCGTGACGGACCACCGCTTCGACACGGGGAGCTACGCCGAGTTTGCCGAAGGCAACCTGCTCACCCGCAACGACATGAAGTGGTTCTGGGACCACTACTGCCCGGACACGTCGAAGCGCTCGCACCCCGATGCGTCGCCGATGCAGGCTCGGGACCTGTCTGATTCGCCCGCCGCCCTCATCGTCACCGCAGGGCGAGACCCGCTGCGCGACGAAGGCGAAGCCTATGGCCAGCGCCTCAAGGATGCAGGCGTGCCCACGGAAGTGGTGCGGGGAGAAGGCCTGGTGCATGGCTTCCTGGCCATGATCAACTATGCGCCGAGTGCGGGGCGTGCGTTCGAGACGATGGCGGCGGCCATCGGGCGTGTCACTGCGCGTTGAGGTCCGATGGCGACATTGAAGCCTTGAACTTGAGAGCCGCCAGCGTGACCAGAAGGTCCAGCGTGGGAGTGGGCACACCGCGCTCTCGTGCCATGCGAAGTGGTGCGAGGAACATGCTCTCGATCTCGATCGGCCGCCCGGCGGCTGCATCCTGCGCGATGCTGGGCAGGTGCGTGGAACGCTTCGCGAATGCCATCTGGGCTGCGAAGTCGATCTCGAAGTCGCATCCCATGGCCCGTGCGATCGCCAGCACTTCGGCCTGGATCCGCAGCCGGGCGTCCACCAGCACCTGTTCCGCGAACAGGTCCTTCAGCGGCACCGGCGCCAGCACGCCCATCGGACCGGATCCGAGATTGAGGGCCAGCTTGGACCAGATGGCGTTGCGTATGGCGCCCGTGGTCTCGACCGGGAAGCCCGCCCGTTGCAACGCCTGAGCTGCGTCGCGCAGACGGTTGGTGTCCCTTCCGTCGGGCTCGCCCAGCATCAGAGACCGGTTGCCGCCCTTGACCTCGATCACGCCAGGCGCCAGCACGGTGCATGCACTCGAGGTGACGCCGCCTATCACCCGCTGTGGGCCGACCCGCTGCCAGAGCGCGCCCGCAGGATCGAGTGCGGGAAGTGGCCGACTGCCCTGGGCGCCGCTCAGGCCGTGGTGGTACCACCAGGGGATGCCGTTCTGCAGGAACAACACCGGTGTGTCCGGTCCCAGGAGATGAGCGAGGCCATCGGCTGCTGGGGAGAGGGCGTGTGACTTGAGCGTCACGAGCACCAGGTCCTGAACGCCGAGATCGCGCGAATCGTCACTGGCCTTGACGTCGGCACGGATGTCGCCGGAGTCGGTGCGCAAAGTCAGACCGGAACTGCGCACGGCCTGAAGCGTGGCACCGCGCACCACCACGCTGACATCCACACCCGATTGCGCTAGCAGGACGGCAAAGTGGCCGCCGGTGGCGCCCGCGCCGAAGACGGCAATCTTCATGGAGGTGTGACCTTCTGCTCCGGATCTTGAGCCTCGATGTGCTCGCGATCGGCGTGGAGCTCGATGAGCTTGTTGAGCAGGGTCAGCAGCTGCTTGCGCTCGGCACGTGGCAGCGGCTCCAGCACGGCTTCTCGGGTCTCGCGGGCCGCAACGCTGGCTTCGCGCAACACCTTCTCTCCTTCTCGGGTGAGGTGCAATGTTCGCGCCCTCCTGTCGCTCGGATGCGGCCTGCGCTCGATCAGCGCCTTGGCCTCGAGACGGTCGATCTCGCCCGTGAGCGTGGCTTTGTCGAACTTGATCAAGGCCGAGAGCCGGGTGGCGTCCAGACCGGGGTGCTCGTGAATGCCCACGAGCGAGGCGAACTGCACCGTGGTGAGGTTGTGGGTGGCGAGCTGCTCGGTGGCAATGGCTACCGACAACTGGAAAGCCCGGCGAAAGAGGTAGCCGGGCGCCTGGCGCAAGTCCTTGACGGAGAGGATGGGCATGGTCGCAGTGTAGAGCGCGATGGATGAGCCGGCGGCGGCATGAATCGCGTGTGAAGGGCTTGGCAAATTCTATTGGCTATCCGGATTTCTGTGTTGAAGGAGGCTTCCGGTGATTGAGTGCCTCCGTGT
>DAOPUP010000195.1:0-2446 GCA_035350655.1 Acidovorax sp.
ACGCCCTGGGTGCCCGCGCTCCACATCAGCGCAAAGGTGCCGGTCTTGGCCGACAGCAGGTCGCCCACCAGGCTGTGGAACATGCCGGGCGCGTTCACCATGAGGCCTTCGATGCCGTTGAACACCAGGGGCTGCGCGCCCTCGGCGAGGTCGGTGGCGAGCTTGCGGTATTTTTCGTCCATGGCCACGCCACGCGCCATGAAGGCCGTGAGCTGGTCGGGCGTGAACGCAACGATCTCCTGCCAGCGCGCAAAGGTCTGGGGCTCCATGTCCAGCGCCGACAAAAAGCTGGCGCTCTCGGGAAACGCCCATTTCCAGATGTCACGGTCCTCGATGTACTGGAGCAGGGCCGGCACCGGCTGCCCGGGGTGGAAGAACTCCCAGGCCAGGCGCGCCCCCGATTTGTCCATGTCAAAGTGCACCACGCCGCAGCGGCAGGCAAAGCCGGTGAGTTTTTCGGCGGCGCTTTTGTGGTGGTCCAGCATCACCAGCTTGGCGGCGCGCTCGTCGATGGCGCGCAGGATCTCGGCCGGGAACGAAAAATCGAGAATGTAGACCGCGCGACCCTGCAGCGCCGGCAGGTCATCGACCGACTGGATTTCGCCATGGTCCAGCCCCCGGAACTCGGCGGCATCGCCGTAATAGCGCCACGCGGCCAGCGCGGCGCCAAAGCCGTCGGGGCAGTTGCGGCCGTGGTACAGGATCAGCGGGGCGGGGTCGTTGTGGTCGGGGGCCACCAGCAGTTGCAGGGGAAGAATGGTTTTCATGGTGGCTGCGATTGTCGCGCGCACAACGCCCCACCCCAACCAACCCAGCCAACCTGGCGCACACAACGCAAGGCCAGGGTGCGAGCCAGGCGCTTGCGGCACAATGCGCGCCTTCTGCCCTGCCCTTTCGATCCGCTTGACGCGCCGCAGCGCCCCCCATGCCCCCCTTGCACATTCTCTGGCGCGACGAACACCTCGTGGCCGTCTACAAGCCCGCCGGCTGGCTGGTGCACCGCACAGGGCTGGACGCAGGAGAAACACGCTTTGTGATGCAGACCCTGCGCGACCAGCTGGGCCAGCATGTCTACCCCGTGCACCGTCTCGACAAAGGCACCTGCGGCGTGCTCGTGATGGCACTGCACAGCGCTGCGGCACGCGCGCTGGCGCAGGCGTTCGAGCACCAGGCCACCACCAAGCGCTACCTGGCCATGGTGCGCGGCTGGGCGCCTGAATCCATCGAGGTGGACCATGCCCTGAAACCCGACGACGCCCCCGCGGACGCCGCAGTGCAGGACGCCCACACCCGCTTTCGCCGCCTGGCGCAGCTCACGCTGCCCGAGGCCAGCGACGCGCGCTTTGCCAGCACGCGCGCCTCGCTGGTCGAAGCCGTTCCCACCACCGGAAGGCGCCACCAGATCCGCCGCCACCTCAAGCACCTGGCGCACCCCATCATTGGCGACGCCACCCACGGCAAAGGGCCCCTGAACCGCTGGTGGGCCGAGCGGCTGGGCCAGCAAAGGCTGTGGCTGCACGCCTGGCAGCTCACCGTGCCGCACCCTGTGACGGGCGCTGCGATGGTGTTTGAAAGTGGCTTGCGCTGGCCCTGGCCCGCCGAAGGCAGCTCATGCCCCACGGCCGCCGATGCACCGCAGGGCAACGATGCGGCGGCTCCCACGGCCGACTGGCGACGGCTGCTGACTGGCCTGCCATGGCAAACCGCACCTGGTGCACGCTAGCCGGGCTGCGCAGGTGGGCGCATGCCCGCCTGTGAAAGCGCCATCGAATGCTACACTTTTCATAGCTAACAGCGCTTTATCATCCAGCACTACAAGCCCATTTGATTCATAGCCCCCGCCCATGCAAGCCGAAGACATCCTTCATTTCTGGTTCGAAGAACTCTCGAGCGCGCAGCACTTTGCACAGGAAGACGCAATCGACGCCATGATCCGCGTGCGCTTTGGCCCCACCTGGCAGGCGGCCGCACGCTGCGAGCTTTGGGGCTGGCGGGCCACGCCGCAGGGGCGCCTGGCCGAAATCGTGGTGCTCGACCAGTTCTCGCGCAACATCCATCGCGGCACGCCGCAGGCGTTTGCGCAGGATGCGCAGGCCCTGGTGCTGGCCCAGGAACTGGTGGCCGGTGGCCACGATGTGGCCTTGCCGCCGGCGCAGCGGGCCTTTGCCTACCTGCCCTACATGCACAGCGAATCCAACACCATCCACGCCCAGGCCATGCGGCTGTTTGACCAGCCGGGGCTGGAGAACAACCTGCGCTTTGAAGTGCTGCACCGCGACATCATTGCCCGGTTTGGCCGTTACCCCCACCGCAATGCCGCGCTGGGGCGCGTGTCCACACCGGGCGAGCTGGCGTTTCTGGCGCAGCCGGGCTCGTCTTTCTGAACACAAGGGGAAGGCGGCCACCCCTGGCTGCCTTGCCCGGTGCCAGGAATGGGTAGCCTGCC